>NZ_JALPKQ010000015.1:0-112825 GCF_051383655.1 Geodermatophilus sp. CPCC 205761 | reverse complement strand
GACTTCAGCGGCCAGTGGTGCCGGGTGGCCGAGCGGGCCAGCGTGCGGCCGGCGGCGGCGCTCCCGCGCAGCACCAGGACAGCGGCCAGCCCGGCCGGCGCCCGCTGCCCGGGCCGCGCCAGCCTCCGGGCCAGCCGGCCCGCGGTCACGGCGAGGACCCCGCCGGCCGCCAGCACGGCGGGGCGGCGTCCGGAGAGGAGCAGCGCGCAGGCCGCCGCCGTCGACGGCGAGACGACCACCGGGGCGACGGCCGCGCCGTGCCGGGCGGCGAGCTGCGCGGCGCCGGTGCCGTAGAAGGCCCGCCGGCGCAGCCACTCCCGCGTGGTCGCGGGGTGCTCGTGCGCGACGGCGGCCGCCGGCTCGTAGCGCACCCGCCAGCCGGCCACGGTGAGCCGCCAGACCAGGTCGACGTCCTCGGCCACGCGCATCGACTCGTCGAACCCCGTCCCGAGGGCGCCGCGGCGGGCCAGCAGCGCGGCGCTGGGCACGTAGGAGACCGCCGTCCCCGCAGCGACCCGGGCGGGGTGCCGCCCCATGTCGAGGGCGCTGACCGCCGCCTCGTAGCGCTCCACCCACCCGCCGGCGGCGGACTCCAGCGCGGTGATCCGGGGGGCGACGAGGGCCAGGCGCGGATCGGCGGTGTGGCCGGCGAGCACCCCGGACCAGCCCGGCCGCGGCACGCAGTCCGAGTCGAGGAAGGCGACGAGGTCGGTGCCGGCCGCGGCCAGCCCGGCGTTGCGGGCGGCGGCGGGGCCGCGGCTGACGTCGTGGCGCAGCACCCGCGCGCCGTGCCGGCCGGCCGTCGCGCACACCGCGGCCGGGTCCGCGGAGCCGTCGTCCACCACGACCACCGGGACGGCGGCGGTGGCGCGATCCGCCCGCAGGGCGCCGAGCAGCCGGTCCAGCTCGGCCGGGCGGTCCTTCACGGGGACCACGACGGTGAGGTCGGCCGAGGCCGCGGCGACCGGCTCGGGGTGGGCCAGCCCGGCGTCGAGCAGCCGGGCGGCGAGCGCGGCGGTCGCGGCGTCGCCGACGACCAGCCGGTCGCCGCGCAGCAGGTCGCGGGCCCGGGGCAGCAGGCGGAGCAGCCGCAGGGGTGAGCCGCCGAGCAGCGCCGTCCCCCCGTCCCGCCGCCGGGTGCGCGGGTCGAGCCGGACGGCGAACCCGTCGGGCAGCCGGTCCGGGGGCGGCGCGGGGACCGAGGTCATCCCTCGGCGAGCACCTCGGCGGTCGTCGTCACCTCGATCAGCGGGGCGTAGCAGCCGAGGACCTGCAGCGTGTCCTCGTGCGCCTCGTCGCTCGCCCCGGCGCACGCGTCGGCGACCACGCGCACCGGCACGCCGGCGTCGGCCGCGGGGAGCACGGTCGAGAGCACGCAGCAGTCGGTGGCGACGCCGGCGACGGTCACCGGCCCGCCGCCGACCAGCTCCGTGACGGCCGGGACCCACTTGCCGAAGGTCGGGGCGTCGACCACGGGACGGTCGCCCGGGTCCTCGGAGAGCTGGAACAGCGGGATCGCGTGCGGCTCGCGGAAGTAGGCGTACTTCGCGTAGTAGTCCACCCAGGCGCCGGTCGGCTCCTCGGGCACGACGAACCGGGTGAACACCACCCGGTCGCCGAAGGCCTCCACGAGCGAGCGGACCCGCGGCCGGATCTCGTCGAAGCGGGGTGTCGTCCAGGGGGAGCCGGGGTCGCGGAAGACCTCCTGGTAGTCGACGACGACCAACCAACCGGGCGGCGCTGCCATGCTTCGGACGATAACCGTCCGCCCGGAGCGCCCTGCCGGCAGAGGAGGCCCGGTGTCCGAGTACCCGCCGTCGTTCGTCCCGGCCGACGCCGTCGCGCCCGCGCCGCGCCGGGTGCGCGCGTTCCTGGCCGGCCAGCCCGTCCTGGACACCGTGCGCGCCCGCTACGTGTGGGAGTGGCCGCCGTATCCGCAGTACTACGTCCCGCTCGCCGACGTCGACACCGCGCTGCTGGCCGACGAGGGGACGACGGAGGCGACACCGCGCGGCACCGCCCGCCGGGCCGCGCTCGTGGCCGGGGACGTGCGCCGGCCCGGTGCGGCGTGGCTGTACGGCGCCGACGCCCCCGAGCCGCTGCGGGACACCGTCCGGTTCGAGTGGTCGGCGCTGGACGCGTGGTTCGAGGAGGACGAGGAGGTCTTCGTCCACCCGCGCAACCCCTACTCGCGGGTCGACGCGCTCCGCTCCACCCGGCACGTGCGGGTCGAGCTCGACGGCGCCGTGCTGGCGGAGTCCTCGTCACCGGTCGTGGTGTTCGAGACCGGGCTGCCGCCGCGCACCTACTTCCCCCGCTCCGCGGTCGACTTCACCCACCTCGTGCCCAGCGCGACCCGGACCCAGTGCCCCTACAAGGGTCAGACGAGCGCGTACTGGTCGGTCGAGCTCGGCGGCACGGTGCGCCCGGACCTCGCGTGGTCCTACGACTTCCCGACCCGCGAGATGCTCGCCATCGCGGGGCTGGTGGCCTTCTACGACGAGAAGGTCGACGTCGTCGTCGACGGCGTGCGGCAGGCGCGGCCGCGCACCCCCTTCTCCGACTGACCCGGGCCGGGGCAGCCACCCGACCGCGACTTCCGGGCACCACCGGCCGGGCGTAGCGTTCCCCACCCTTCGATGTGACCGGTTGCCGACCAGGAGGCACGCGTGTCGATCATGGACCGTCTCGACCCGGAGCTGCGGGTCGTCGTCGAGCAGATCCCGGCGCTCGACCTCACCGACATCCCGGCCGCTCGCGCCTCGCTCGCGGAGCTCTACGCGCAGATCAACACCGGCGGTCCCAACCCGCGCGTCAGCCACGCGGACCACATGGCGCCCGGACGCGACGGCAATCCCGACGTCATGGTCCGGGTCTTCCGTCCCGTCGCCGCCGCCTCGGGGCTGCTGCCGTGTCTGTACTGGACCCAAGGCGGCGGCTACGTCCTGACGGCTCCCGACATGGACGACCAGTTCTGCCAGGAGATCGTCGACAGGCACGAGTGCGTCGTCGTCTCGGTCGACTGGCGCAGAGCGCCCGAGCACCCCTTCCCGGCACCTGCCGAGGACTGTTACGCCGGCCTGGCCTGGACCGTCTCCCAGGCCGACGAGCTGGGCATCGACCCGAGCCGGATCGTGATCGGCGGGCACAGCTCCGGTGGGGGCTCGACCGCCGGGCTCGCTCTGCTCGTCCGCGATCGTGGCGAGTTCACCGTCGCCCACCAGTTGCTCATCTACCCGATGCTCGACGACACCAACTCCACACCGTTCAGCCATCTGGTGACCGACGCCCAGGTGTGGAACCGCACGAGCAACGAGATCGGCTGGCGCGGCTACCTCGGTGACGCGTACGGCACGGACGACGTCTCTCCCTATGCCGCGCCGACCCGGATGGAGAACCTGGCCGGTCTCCCCCCGGCGACCGTGCTGACCGGGGAGCTCGACCTGTTCGTCGACGAGGACATCGACTACGCCCAGCGCCTCATGCGGGCAGGCGTCCCGACCGAGCTGCACGTCTACCGGGCCGCCCACCACGGGTTCGACCGCATGGTCCCGCACGCCGCGGTGTCCCAGCGGTTCATCGCCGACCGTGACGCCGCCCTGCAGTTCGGCTTCGCCCGCAGTCTCGGCACGCCCTCGGTGCCGCTACCCGTGACGTAGGCACTGCCCGGCCGGGTCGTCACGCGTGGTCGAGTTGGCGCGGCACTTCCCCGACTGCCTCGACGGGCGGGAAGATCCGACCCGTGACAGCGCGCCGAGGTCTCGCAGACGTCGGCTCGGGAGAGGGCAGACGTGCGGTGACGAACCGGGGATGGCGGTCGTGACGTGAGCAGCAAGGTCGTCGTGAACCGGTGCATGTCGCTCGACGGCTTCATCGCCGGTCCCGGCGATTCCATGGACTGGGGGGACGACCGGGATCTCGCCGACTTCGTGGCACCGGACGATCTCGCGCAGATCGCAGCGGCCACCGGCGCCATGCTCGTCGGCCGGCGGACCTGGGAGGTGGGCGAGCGGATGAAGGCCGAGAAGCCGGGCAGCGCCGACTACCCCTTCTCCGGATCCATGTTCCTCCTCACCCACAGGCCGCTGGTGCCGCCGAACGCGAACGTCACGATCCTCACCGGCGACATCGGCGAAGCGGTCGCCACGGCACTGGACGCTGCCGGCGGCAAGGACCTCGAGATCCTCGGTGCCGACGTGGCCGGCCAGTGCCTGCAGCGGGGACTCGTCGACGAGATCCTGGTGTACGTCCTGCCGGTCCTGCTCGGCGACGGCATCCGCTTCTCGTCACCGGGCGTGGCGCGGACAGATCTGGAACCGATCAGCAGCACGCGGTCGGGCGACGCCACCATCCTCCGCTTCCGCGTCCGTACGCAGGCCGACCGGACTGTCTGACAGCGCCCGGATCTCGCCCGCCGGGGTCGTCCCGGCCGACGCCCTGCCGAGATCACCACACGGTGCGCGGGGACCCGCACAGGCGCCGCGAGCGGCTGACGCCCACACCGCGGAAGTCCGCGCTCAGCCCCGCAGCCGGCCGGCCGGGTCGACGTCCCACGCTCCTACGGCGCCGGCCAGGCGGCCGGCCAGGTCCGCCAGCAGCGCGGCGCCCTCCTCCGCCGAGGCGCCGGCCGGGTCGCCGAGGACGCCGGTGGGGCTGACCCCGCGGACGCCCTCGGCGCGCAGCCGCGGCAGCAGCTCGGCGATCGGGGCGGTCTCCCCCGCCACCGCCCGGTCCAGCCGCACCGCCCGAGGTTCCACGTGCAACACCAGCGACGTCTCGGTGCGGCCGGCGTGCGCGTCGGCGCCGGGCGACCCGCACGGGAACCAGGCGACGTCCCGGCCCTCCGACCGCAGCTGCGGGACCGCCGTGCGCAGCGCGTCGAGGTTGCCGCCGTGCCCGTTCACCAGCACCAGCCGGCCGGCCCAGCGGCACGCCGACCGCCCGTACTCCACGAGCAGCCCGGTCAGGGCCTCGGTGCCGATCGACACGGTGCCCGGGAAGCCCTCGTGCTCCCCGCTGGCGCCGTAGGCCAGAGCCGGGGCCAGCAGCGCGCCGTCCAGGTCGTCGACGGCGGTCCCGGCGACCGCGCAGGCGACCGTGGTGTCGGTCGCCAGGGGGAGGTGGTGGCCGTGCTGCTCGACCGCGCCGAGCGGAACGAGGAGGAGCGGGCGCTCGGGCAGCTCGGGCCAGAACGCCCCGGCGAGGGAACTCACCGGGGCAGCCTACGGACGGCCCCGTCCAGGGTCCCGCTGCGAGCGGCGAGGAGGACGGGGTCCTGTCACTCCGTCGTCCGGAAGACCCGTGCCGCGAGGGTGACCAGGCCGAGGGTGATGACGGCGACGGTGAGCAGCTGGACGCCGACCGGCACCTCCCAGCCCCACCAGGTGAGCACCGGGAGCAGCCGCTCGCGCTCCTCCGCGGTCAGGGCCAGGTGCTGCAGGGTCAGGTACCGCATCGGCTGGACCACGTAGGTGAGCGGGTTGAGCCGGGTCAGGACGGCGAGCCAGTCGGGCAACGCGGAGACCGGGAACAGCGCGCCCGACAGGAACATCATCGGCATGATCAGCAGCTGGCTGACCGGCATCGCCGTCTGGATGGTCTTGATCCGGGTGGAGAGCAGCACGCCCAGCGCGGTCAGCAGCAGCGAGCCGAGGAACAGGCAGCCGACCAGGGCGAGCAGCAGCGGCGGCGAGTAGGGGATGCCGACGGTGCCGACCAGCGCCAGCAGCACCAGGCTCTGCACGGTGGCGACGACGGCGCCGCCGAGGCACTTGCCCCAGATGATCGCCTCGCGGGAGATCGGCGCGACCATCATCTCGCGCAGGAACCCGAACTCCCGGTCCCACACCAGCGAGATGCCGGCGAACGCGGCGGTGAACAGCACCGACGTCGCCAGCACGCCGGGGAAGAGGAACGTGCGGAAGCTGGTGCCGCCGCCCGTGTCGACGATGCTGGCCAGCCCGGTGCCCATCACGAAGATGAACAGCACCGGCTGCAGCAGCATGGTGAGGATGCGGGCCTTGTCCTGGCGCAGCCGGATCAGCTCCCGGCGCATGACGACCCAGGTGGCGCGCAGCTCGTGGGCGAGGTCGCTGCGGACCTCGGGCAGCAGTTCCGGGCTCGGCGCGGGCGGAACGGCGGTGTCGCGGGTCGTCATGTCGTGCTCGTCGACGGAGTCGGTCATGTCATCGCCTCCCGGCGAAGGGGAACGCCGGGTGCCCGGGCCCCTCGGAGTCGCGGATGGTGCGGCCGGTGTAGGTCAGGAAGACGTCGTCCAGGCTGGGGCGGGTCACGGTGACCGACCGGATGCCGACGCCGAGCTCGGTGAACAGCCGGGGCACGACCTGCGCGCCGTGCGCGACGGCGAGGGTCACCTGGCCCTCGTGGATGCCCGCCTCGATGCCCAGCCGCTCGCGGACGCGGGCGATCGCCAGCTCGTCGTCGTCGGTGCGCAACGCGATCCGGTCGGTGCCGATGCTGGACTTGAGCGCCTCCGGCGTGTCCTCCACGACGATCTCCCCGTGGTCCATGATCGCGATCCGGTCGCAGTGCTCGGCCTCGTCCATGTAGTGCGTGGTGACGAAGACGGTGATCTCCGTCGTCCGGCGCAGGTCGTGCAGGTAGTCCCAGATCGCGGCGCGCGTCTGCGGGTCCAGGCCGATCGTCGGCTCGTCGAGGAAGAGCACCTGCGGGGCGTGCACCAGCCCGCGGGCGATCTCCAGCCGGCGCTTCATCCCGCCGGAGAAGCGCTGCACCGTGTCGGTGCGGCGGTCGGTCAGCGCCACCATCTCCAGCACCTCGCGAATGCGGCGCTCGGCGACCGCGCGCGGCAGGCCGTAGAGCTCGGCGTGGAAGCGCAGGTTCTGCTCGGCGGTGAGCTGCAGGTCCAGCGTCTGCTGCTGGAAGACCAGGCCGATCCGGCGGCGCACCTGGTCGCGCTGGCGGACGACGTCGAAGCCGGCCACCCGGGCCGCGCCGGCACTGGGGTTCCGGATCGTGCAGAGCATCTCGATGGTCGTGGACTTGCCCGCCCCGTTGGGGCCGAGGAAGCCGTAGGTCTGCCCGGTCTCCACCCGCAGGTCGATCCCCTTGACCGCCTCGACGACGGAGTCGCCGGTCTTGTAGGTCTTGGTCAACCCGGCCACCTCGATGGCCGGCACTCTCGCAGCGTCAGGCACGGCGAGGAGAGTTCTCTAACACCGTTAGGGTGTCAAGCGTGAAAGCGGCAGAGCGCTCCCCGGTGACCCGCGAGGCGGTCGTCGACGCGGCCCTGGCCCTGCTGGCCGAGGGCGGTCTGGAGGCGGTGTCGTTCCGGCGGATCGCGGCGCGGCTCGGCGTCGCCGGGCCGACGCTCTACTGGCACGTGGACAACAAGCGCCAGCTCATGGACCTCATGGCCGAGGAGCTGCTGCGCCGCGCGGGGGTCGACCACGCCGGGCCCGCGCCGGGACAGCCCTGGTGGGAGTGGCTGCGGGCGGACGCCGAGCGGATGTTCGACGCGCTCGTCGCCACCCGGGACGCCCCCCGCGTGCTGGCCGGGAACCGGCCGAGCCGGGACAGCCTGGCCTCGATCGACCGCGCCCTCGCCGTCCTCGTCGACGCCGGCCTGGCCCCGGGGGACGCCCAGCACGCCCTGTTCGCCCTGGGCTCCTACGTGCTCGGCAGCGCGATCGAGTGGCAGGCCGAGGCCGAGCGCAGCGCCGGCCAGCCGCTGCCCACGAAGGACGACGCCGAGCTCACCGCGCTGCGCGAGGAGATCCTGGCCGGGCACCCGACCCTGCTGGCCGCGATCACCGAGGTGCTCGACGAGCCGCACCGCACCACCTTCGAGTTCGGCCTGGACCTGCTGGTCGCCGGCCTGCGCACCCGGTACGAGCGTTAGAGGGCCGCGCCCAGCCGCTCGCCGTCCAGGGTGGCCGCCGAGGCCCGGCGCGGGGCGAGGCAGTCGCCGATCCGGTGCACCTCCAGCCCGCTGCCGCGCAGCGTCCGCCACAGCTCGTCGGCGGGCTCGGCCGGCGCCGCGACCACCACCCGGTCGACGGTGCGGGTCTCGACGACCCCGGTCGGGTGGTGCAGCAGCCGGACGAGCCGTCCCTCGATCCCCTCGACCACCCGGTCGGTGCCCAGCCGGATGCCCAGCTCGGCGGCCCGGCGGCGCCAGCGCGGCAGGTCGAGGGTCAGGCCGAGGTCCTGGCCCACGACCATCGCCGCGGTGGTCACCTCGACCGTGCAGCCGCGCCCGGCGAGCAGCTCGGCGACGGAGGTCGCGGCCGCCGCACCCAGCTCGTCGACGACCAGGACGTCGCCGGCGGGGGCGGCCCCGCCCGCGAGCACCTCCCGCACGTCGACCACCCGGTCGCTTCCCCCCGCCCACGCGGGCCGGGCCGGGCGCGCGCCGGTGGCGAGGACGACGACGTCGGGGGCCTGCGCGCGGACGACGTCGGCGGTCGCCCGCACCCCGGTCCGGACGTCGACGCCGGCCCGGGCGCACTCGGCGGCCAGGTCGTCGACCAGCGGCCGCAGCCCCTCCCGGCCGGGGGCCGACGCCGCGAGGCGGATCGCGCCGCCGGTCGCCGTTCCCCGCTCCAGCAGGGTGACCGCGTGCCCGCGCTGAGCCGCCGTCGCGGCGGCCCGGAGCCCGGCCGGCCCGCCGCCGACGACGAGCACCCGGCGGCGGCGGACCGGCACCGGGAGCGGCGCCTCCCGCCCGGCGCGGGGGTTGGTCACGCAGCCCAGCGGCCGGTTCACCCCCACGGCTCCGGCGCACTCCTGGTTGCAGCCCAGGCAGGTGCGGATCTCCCCGGCCCGGCCGGCGAGCGCCTTGGCGGCGAACTGGGGGTCGGCGATCTGACCGCGGACGACGCCGACGAGGTCGCAGTCCCCGTCGGCCAGCGCCCGCTCGGCCTGGCCAGGGGTCAGGAACCGGCCGACCCCGATGACCGGGACGTCGACCGCGGCCCGGATGGCGGCCGCGACGTGCCGCGCGTAGCCGGGCGGGGTGGTCATCGGCGGGATGACGAGGTGGAGGGTCGCCGTCGCGACGCCGACGGTGGTGCTCACGTAGTCGACCAGGCCGCGGGCGGCGAGCAGCCGGGCGGTGGCGACCGCCTCGTCGAGCGTCGTCCCGTCGTCCACCCCCTCCTCGCCGGCCAGCCGGACGCCCAGCGCGCGACCGGGCCCGAGCGCCTCCCGGACCGCGGTGAGCACCTCGACCAGGAAGCGGGCGCGGTGCTCGAGCGGACCGCCGTAGCCGTCGGTGCGCCGGTTGGTGGCGCGGGACAGGAACTGGCGGACCAGCGAGGACTGCGAGCCCTGCACCTCCACGCCGTCGAACCCGCCCGCGGCGCAGCGGGCCGCGACGTCGGCGTAGCCCGCGACCAGCCGGGCGATCTCGGCGGTGGTCGCCGCCCGTGGCACCTCGCGGAACAGCGGGTCCGGGACGGCGGACGGTGCGGTCACCGGCCGGCGGGTGTGCCGGCCGTCGGACTGCCCGCCGTTGTGGTTGAGCTGCGCGAACACCGGCACCCCGTGCGCGTGGACGGCGTCGGTGACCAGCCGGTACCCGGGTAGGACGGCGGGGTCGTGCCCGCGGACCAGCTTCTCGTAGGGCCGGTCGGCCGGGTCGGTCGTGGACTCCTCGGTGACCACCAGGCCGGCGCCGCCGGCGGCCCGGGCCGCGTAGTAGGCGGCGTGCCGCGCGGTGGGCAGCCCGTCGACGGCGTAGTTGGTGAGGTGGGCCGGGAAGACGACCCGGCGGGGGACGGTGACCGGGCCGACCCGGAGCGGGGCGGACAGCCGCTCGTGTCCCACTCCGCCTCCTCCCGCCCGACCAGCCCGGGACACTCTCCCGCATGGCACCGCGACACTGCCCGTGCGGCACCGGTCTGCCCTACCCCGAGTGCTGCGGCCGGCTGCTCGAGGGCACCGCCGCCGCGGCGACCGCCGAGCAGCTCATGCGGTCGCGCTACAGCGCCTTCGCCGTCGGCGACCCGGCGTACCTGCTGGCCACCTGGCACCCGGCGACGCGGCCGGCGTCGCTGGCGCTCGACCCCGCGGTGCGCTGGACCGGGCTCGACGTGCTCGCGACCACCGGCGGCGGGCTGCTGGCCGGCGAGGGGACCGTCGAGTTCCGCGCCTGGTACCGGCACGAGGGCGAGACGGGTTCCCAGCACGAGGTCAGCCGGTTCGTCCGCGAGGACGGCGCCTGGCGCTACCTCGACGCCCTCTGAGGGTCATCGTGGCCACAAAGGCCCCTCGAGGGCGGAAATGGCCATTTCTGCCCTGCGGTGTCGGGGTCCGGCGGCGTGGGCAGGGAGGGGAGGACACCGGTTCCAGGACGAGAGGACGACATGAGCGCCGAGGACACCCGCAAGGTCGCCGAGCTCCTCCAGGGGGAGCGCTTCGGCTTCCTCACCACCACGACGCCCGAGGGGAAGCTGACCAGCCGCCCCATGGCGCTGCAGGAGGTCGAGTTCGACGGCGACCTGTGGTTCTTCGCGGAGCGGGACTCCGACTGGATCACCCACATCGCGGCGTCGCCCGAGGTCAACGTGGGCGTCGGCTCCGGGGGCACGTGGGTGTCGCTGACCGGGCACGCCCTCGTCGTCACCGACCCGGCGAAGAAGAAGGAGCTGTGGAACAGCGGCGCCGAGGCGTGGCTGCCCCAGGGGCCCGAGGACCCCTCGGTGGTCCTCGTGAAGGTCGACGCCGACTCCGCGGAGTACTGGGACGCCCCCGGCGGACGCCTGGCGACCGCGTTCAGCTTCGTGAAGGCCAAGGCCACCGGTCAGCGCATCGACGCCGGCGAGAACGCGAAGGTCGACCTCTGACGGCCCGGGTGCGGCGGCCGGCCGCCGCACCCGGTGCGCTCAGCGGATGGTGTAGCCGGCGTCGACGGGCAGGGTGACGCCGGTGATGTAGCGCGCCTCGTCGGAGACGAGGAACAGGATCGCGTTCGAGATGTCGACCGGGTCCACGTAGGACACCGGCAGCGGGTGCAGCGTCTCGAACAGCTCGGCGAACTTCTCCCGGCTGGGCTCCGGGTCGTCCGGGGTGAACAGCCCCCAGGTCTTCGGGTTCTGGATCATCACCGTGTCGACGCCGGTGGGGTGCACCGTGTTGACCCGGATCGCCTGCTTGCCGAACTCGTTGGCCAGCGTCCGCATGATGCCGATGACGCCGTGCTTGGCCGCGGTGTAGTGGATGGTGTTCGCCGTCCCCTTGAGCCCGGCGGTCGAGCTGGTGATGACGATGGACCCGCCGCGGCCGCCGTCGATCAGGTGCGGCAGCGCCACCTTGCAGGTGTTCCAGACGCCGGTGAGGTTGATGTCGATCATCTCCTGCCACGCGTCGTCGCCGAGCTCCAGCGCCGGCGCCAGCTCGAAGACGCCGGCGTTGGCCAGCACGATGTCCAGCCGGCCCAGCTGCGACACCCCGTCGTCCACCGCCGCCCTGAGTCCCGCGGTGTCCCGGACGTCGGCCTTGGTGGCCACGATCCGCCGGTCGAGCGCCTCCACCTGGCGGACCGTCTCGGCGAGGTCCTCCTCGGTGGCCGGCGGGTACATCTGGATGCTCGGCACCGGCTCGCAGATGTCGACGGCGATGATGTCGGCACCCTCCTGCGCCAGCCGCAGCGCGTGACTGCGGCCCTGGCTGCGGGCCGCCCCCGTGATGAAGGCGACCTTGCCCTCGACGCGTCCTGGCACGTTCCCACTCCCTACTTGGTGGTGAAGCCGGCGTCGACGGGCAGGGTCACGCCCGTGACGTACCGGGCGTCGTCGCTGACCAGCCAGACGATGGCGTTGCTGATGTCGACCGGTTCGATCATCTCCACCGGCAGCATGTTGGTCATCGCGCCGGCGATGGCGGGGTCCTCCTCCAGCCACTTCTGCATGAAGTCGTTGACCACCATCGGGGTGTTCACCGCGGTCGGGTGCACGCTGTTCACCCGGATGCTGTGCGGTGCGAGGGCGGTGGCGTACGAGCGCATGAGGCCCACGACGCCGTGCTTGGCCGCGGTGTAGCCGAGCATGCCCGCCGCCTCGCCGCCGATGCCCTTGAGGCCGGCGGTGGAGCTGGTGATGACGATCGCGCCACCCCCGCCACCCTCGACCATCGCCGGGGTCGCCGCCCGCAGGGTGTTCCAGACGCCGGTGAGGTTCACGTCGATGACGTCCTGCCACGCCTGGTCGGGGTCGTCGCCGTCGCCCACCGGGGCGATCCCGGCGTTGGCGAGCACGATGTCGAGCCGGCCCAGCTGGGCCACGCCGTCCCGGACGGCGTCCCGCAGGGCGGAGATGCTGCGCACGTCGGCCTGGCCGGCCACGATCCGCCGGTCGAGCGCCTCGACCTCCTTGACCGTCTGGTCGAGGTCCTGCGGCGTCGCCATCGGGTAGGGGACGGTGCCGATCTGCTCGCAGAGGTCGACGGCGATGATGTCGGCGCCCTCCTGGGCGAGGCGGACGGCGTGCGAGCGTCCCTGCCCGCGCGCGGCCCCCGTGATGAACGCGACCTTGCCCTCCAGTTTGCCCATGACGGCGTGCTCCCCTCTTCTCGGGACGGCGCGGTGCTGCTCACCGCGCCCCGGTCACTTGGTGATCCAGCCGGCGTCGACGGTGTGGCGGGTGCCGGTGACGAAGCGACCGGAGTCCGCGGCCAGGTACAGCACCGCCTCGCTGACGTCCTCCGGCTGCACCCACGGCGTCGCGAGCAGGTTGAGCGACTGGAAGACGTCGCTCACGTCGTCGCGGGTGGGGTGCTCGAGGTCGGGCCGGAAGAGCTTGTAGACGTTCTCGTTCTGGATCAGGGGCGTGTCCACGTTCGTCGGGTGGATCGAGTTGACCCGGATCCTGTCGGGGGCGAGCTCGATCGCCAGGCTGCGCATCAGCCCGACCACGCCGTGCTTGGCGGCCACGTAGGAGGCGACGTTCTGCATGCCGCGCAGGCCGAGCGCGGAGCTGATCAGGATGAGCGCGCCGCCGTCCCCGTGCGCGCGCAGGTGCGGGATCGCCGCCTTGGCGGTGAGGAAGACGCCGGTCAGGTTGGTCTCGATCATGTCCCGCCACTCCTGCGCCGGCGTCTCGGCGACCTCGTGCGGCGGGACGCCGATGCCGGCGTTGGCGACGGCGACGTCGAGCCGGCCGAGCTGGGCCACGCCCTCGGCCAGGCCCGCGGTGAGCGCCTCCTCGTCGGTGACGTTCGCCTGGAAGGACACCATGCGACGGTCCAGCGACTCCACGGCGCGGACGGTCTCGGCGAGGTCCTCCGGCGTGGTCACCGGGCCGTTCGCGCTCGGGATCGGCCCGCAGATGTCCATCCCGATGACGTCGGCGCCCTCGCGCGCCAACCGGACCGCGTGGCTGCGGCCCATGCCCCGCCCCGCACCGGTGATGAAGACGACCTTGCCGTCGAGCCTGCCCATGCCGCTCCTCCGTGTCACGCGCTGTGAGGTGGGCCACAAACTATGCGGCCCTTATGCCGGCGGACAACCTCCCGTTCCCGCGAGCACGGCGAACGCGGCCCGCCGGCCCTCCAGCACCGCCTCCAGCACGGTGCGCGGCGCGACGACGTCCCCCGCGGGGATCCCGGAGCCCGACGGCTCGCCGGGCAGCGGGGGGCCGGCGTCGACCAGCACGGCGCAGGGGATGCGGCGCTCCTCCCCCGTCCAGCGGTCCGCGACCACGGCTTCGCCGTCGCCGACCGCCCGCAGCACGCACCCGGTCTCGCGCCGCACCCCCGCCCGCAGCAGCCGGGTGTTGGCCGGCGCCAGGTCGCCGCCGAGCCGCGCGCCGACGACGTCGTCCGGCGTCACCACGGTGACCGGCCGGCCCTCCGCGGCCAGCAGCTCGGCCACACCCGTGCCGGCCGGACCGCCGGCGGGGTCGTGCACGACCACCGGACCGGCCGGGAGTTCGGCGCCGGCGAGGACGTCGGCGGCGGCGACCGCGCCGACGGGTGCGGGCGGCCGCGGACGCGCGCCGGTCGCGACGACGTCGCCGTCCGCCGCGGCCGTGCCGAGCTCGACGCGGACCCCCAGCCGCCGGCACTCGTCGGCCAGCCACCGGGCCAGGTCGGTGAAGCGCTCGCGCCCGGGGAGCGCCGCGACCAGCGGCAGTGCCCCGCCCAGACGGTCCGACCGTTCCACCAGCCGGACGGCCGCCCCCGCACCGGCCAGCACCCGCGCGGCCTCGAGCCCGGCCGGCCCGCCACCCAGGACGGTGACCTCCCGCTCCGGAGGGCAGGGATGGCCATCTCTGCCCTCCGGGGCCGGCTCCTCGGTCTCGTGGCCGCTCCCCGGGTCGGCGACGCAGCTGACCAGCGGGTTCCGGACGTCGCGCACCTGGCAGGCCTGGTTGCACAGGGTGCACGGCCGTACCGGCAGACCCGCCCGGACCCGGGCCACCAGGTCGGCCTCGGCGATCTGCGCGCGGGTCATCTCCACGGCGTCGGCGACCCCGCCGGCCAGCGCGGCCTCGGCCGCGGCGACGTCGACCACCGAGCCCTGCAGCACCACCGGCGTCCCGCCGGCCGCGGCGCGCACGGCCCGGGCCAGCCCGGTGGTGGAGCCCGGCGGGGTGTGCCCGTCGGGCCGGTAGGCCGACGGCGCGAGCGCGCTGCCCCGGACGACGACCAGCAGGTCGACGAGCGGGGCGAGCCCGGCGACGGCGGCGCAGGCCACCTCGGGCGTGATCCCGGCCCACGGCGCCCCCTCGTCGCAGGAGAGCCGCAGCGCCAGCACCCGCCCCGACCCGAGCTCTCCGCGGACGGCGGACAGCACCTCGCGCAGCAGCCGCCACCGGTCGGTGCCGTGGGCGTCGGTACGGGTGTTGGTCAGCCCGGAGGCGAACTGGCGCAGCAGCGACCGCGGCCCGGCGTCGACCTCCACGCCGTCCACCCCGGCCGCCGTGGCGAGGCGGGTGGCCGCCGCGAAGCCGTCGACCAGCGCGACGATCTCGGGCAGCTCCATCTCGGCCGGCACCTCGCGGGTGGCGACGTCGGGCACCCGGGACGGCGCCCACAGCGCGGTCTGCGCGTACGCCGAGGTGCCCTGCCCGCCGGTGTGGCCCAGGCCGGCGAGGACGAGCGTGCCGTGCCGTCGGCAGGCGGCGACGACGTCGGCCCAGCCGGGGCCGCAGTCCGCGGCCAGCGGAGCGCGCTCGTAGGGCCAGTCGCTGCCGTGCACCGAGGCGGTCTCGGTGACCAGCACCCCGCAACCGCCGGCGGCCCGGCGGGCGTAGTAGCCGACGTGCCGCTCCGACAGCGACCGCCCGCGACCGAGGTTGGTCTCGTGCGGGCCGAACAGCACCCGCGAGGGCGCCGTCCGGCCCGCCAGGACCAGCGGGTCGAGGAGTCTCAGCGCAGGTCGAGCCCGGCCAGCGGCGACTCGTCGCAGATCTTCGCGGGCGGGACGGACGGCATGCCGAGCAGCGTCGGCTGGCCGCGGACCGGGCCCGTGTGCGAGTGGTCGATGTGGCTCCGGGGCGTGACCAGCTCGAGGTCGCGGGAGGCCAGGGCCGCCTCGCCGTAGCCCTGCACGCACTCGGGGTCGGGCCCGTCGAGCGGCAGGCCGGTGAAGAACTTGGCCGCCATGCACCCGCCGCGACAGGCGTCGAAGTGGCTGCACTTGGTGCACGCGCCGCCGGTCTGGGGGCTGCGCAGGTCGGCGAACAGCTCCGACCGCTGCCACACCCGCTGGAAGCCGCCCTCGTCCCGGACGTTGCCGGCGAGGAAGTTCTCGTGGATGGCGAACGGGCAGGCGTAGACGTCGCCCACCGGGTCGATCAGGCACACCACGCGGCCCGCGCCGCACAGGTTCAGGCCGGGCAGGGCCTCGCCGAAGGCGGACAGGTGGAAGAACGAGTCACCGGTCAGGACGTGCTCGCCGTTGGCCAGCAGCCAGGAGTAGAGCTCCCGCTGCTGCTGCTGGGTGGGGTGCAGCTGGTCCCAGACGTCGGCGCCGCGGCCGGACGGGCGCAGCCGGGTGATCCGGAGCTGGGCGCCGTAGGAGTCGGTGAGCGCCTTGAACTGGTCGAGCTGGCCGGCGTTCTCCCGGGTGACGACGACCGAGACCTTGAAGTCCTTCATCCCGGCCTCGGCCAGGTTCTCCAGCGCCCGGGTGGCGGTGGCGAACGAGCCGGTCCCGCGGACGGCGTCGTTGACCTCGGCGGTCGCGCCGTCGAGGGAGATCTGGACGTCGACGTAGTCGGTGCGGGCCAGCTGCGCGGCGCGGGTCTTGTCGAGCTTCACGCCGTTGGTCGAGAACTTGACCCCGACCTGGTGGTCGATCGCGTAGTCGAGCAGGTGCCAGAAGTCCGGCCGCACGGTGGGCTCGCCGCCGCCGACGTTGACGTAGAAGACCTGCATCCGCTGCAGCTCGTCGATGACCGCCTCGGCCTCGGCGGTGCTGAGCTCGCGGGGGTCCCGCCGGCCCGACGAGGACAGGCAGTGCACGCACGCCAGGTTGCAGGCGTAGGTGAGCTCCCAGGTCAGGCAGATCGGCGCGTCCAGCCCGTACTCGAACTGGTCGATGAGCCGGCCGCCGACGGGGCGTTCGGGGACGGGGGCGCGGGACGGCAGGACGGCGGTCACCGCGGGGTCCCCGCTGCGTCGTGGAGCGGAGCGGCGCAACGTCGTGGGGTGCTCATGCAGGGCTCTCCCGGACTTCGATCATCTGCGAACGTGCGAGGTCGGCCAGCGCCTTGACGTAGGCGGGCCGCTGGGACTCGGGAACCCCGCACGCGACGAGGGTGGCCTCGGCGCTGGGGTGGTCGGCGAGCGTCTCGACGACGGTGACCAGCGTCTTCGACTTGAGGAAGGACAGCTTCCGGTTGCCGAAGTGGTAGACCAGCGCGCCGAACGGCTCGGGGCGCAGCGCCACCGAGCGGGCCCGTCGCCAGGGCAGGGACGGGTCGAACGAGGGTGCGACGCCGGCGTCACTCACGGGTGCCGCCGGCGTCGCGGCGGGGGCGTCGATCAGTACACCCCGCACATGCCGTCGATGGAGACCTCCTCGACGAGCGACTCCTCGACCAGGACCTCTTCCGCGGCGGGCGCCTCGGCGGCCTGGGTGTCGGTGGTCTCTGGCATGGCGCCTCCTGTGATCGGGGTTACGGAGCGAAGGGGACGTTAGTGACACCCAGTGCCACCGGCAACACCGGGGTCCGGCCGGGCGGGCCGCCGCCAGCGGGTCCCGCGTCCGGGGGACCGGGCGGCGGTGCGCGCCGTGCAGTCGCGCCGGTTCGGCTCCGGTGTGGCGCAAGATGGACCCGTGACGGACCTGCTGCCCGATGCGCGCGCCGACACCCGCGCCCGCATCGAGCAGGCGGCGCTGGACCTGTTCGCCCGCAAGGGCTTCGAGCAGGTCACCACCGACGAGATCGCCGACGTGGCGGGGATCAGCCGGCGCACCTTCTTCCGCTACTTCGCCACCAAGGCCGACGCGGTGTGGGGCGACTTCGCGTCGCACGTCGACCGGCTGGACCACCTGCTCGCCACCGCCCGCACCGACCAGCCGGTGCTGGCCTCCATCTGCGCGGCCTACGTCGAGGTCAACGCCTACGCCGCGGCCGACCTGCCGATGCTGCGCCAGCGGATGGCGCTGATCCTCGGCGAGCCGGCGCTGCAGGCGCACTCCCAGGTGCGCTACGCCGACGTCGACCGGGTGGTCGCCGAGCACGTCGGCCGGCGCACCGGCGAGACGCCCGCCGCGCTGCTCCCGCGCCTGGTCGCGACGACCACCCGCGCCGCGGCGACGACGGCCTTCGAGGTGTGGCTCGCCGACGGCACGACGTCCCTCGCCGACGACCTGCACACCGCGTTCGACCAGCTCGCCGCCGGCTTCCCCACGCTGCGCACCCGCTGACGCCTCCGCCGGCCCCGTGCCCGGGGCCGGCGGAGGGACGCGGGTCGCTCAGACCTCGGTCTCCCCGTGCGCGCAGGGGTGCGCGGCGAAGATCGGGTCGTCCACGTCGCAGGCCACCTGCTCGCCGTCGTCGTCGAGGAACGGGTCGCCGTCGGTGAAGTGCGCGCCCAGCTCGGGGTGGTCGGCGTCGGCGCGGACCGGCTTCTCGTCGCCCACCCGGAACTGGGTCATCATGTCGTGGTCCTCGTGGGACAGGTTGTGGCAGTGGATCATGTACCGCCCGTGGTCCTCCGGCCGGAAGCGCATGAGCAGGTCCACCCGCTCGTTCTCGCCGACGTAGACGACGTCCTTGGGCCCCTTCTCGTAGGGGTGCGGGGGCTTGCCGTCGCGCGCCACGATCTTGAAGTCCACGAGGTGGATGTGCACCGGGTGGAACCAGCCGCCGGACCTGTTGACGATCGTCCACTGCTCGGTGACGCCGGTCGTCCCCGGCTGCGGGTTGGCGAAGACCTTGTCGTACTCGGACTCGACGACCTGGTCCCACGTGAGCCCGCCGAGGGTCCAGATGCCGTTGTCGCGGGTGACCTGCAGCTCGCGCTTGACCTGGCCCCGGGTGAGGTCCATCGCCGGCGTCCCCGGGAAGAGGACGTCGGGGACGGCGTTGTTCGCCAGGTCCTCCGGGGGGTCCGCGACGACCTCGAACTGCATGACCTTGTCGGTGTTGTCGAAGTTCGGGGAGTTCGGCAGGCCCTTGTTGACCAGCTGGACCCTGGTGCCGGCCTGGTACTTCGCGAAGTCGATGACGATCTCGTACCGCTCGGCCATGCCGATCCGGAAGTCCGTGATCGTCTGCGGCGCCTGCATGAGGCCGCCATCGGTGGCGATCACCTGGAACGACGAGGCGTCGCTCAGCGCGAGCCGGTAGCTGCGGCCCGTGGAGGCGTTGAGCACCCGGTACCGGTACTTGCGGCGCTGGACCTTCTGCGTCGGCCACGGCCGGCCGTTCACGAGGACCACGTCGCCGTAGATGCCGGAGTGGCCCCGGTCGTCCATCAGCAGGGACCCGTCGGCGGCGAACGCCTTGTCGCTGAGGATCAGCGGCCAGTCGTACTTCTTGTAGCCCTTGGGCAGCGGCAGCCCCCGCTCCACCGGGTCGTAGGCGATGTACATGGCGGCCAGGCCCATGTAGGCGTTCTCGGCGGTGTGGTGCACGCCGTGGTCGTGGTACCAGAGCGTGCGGGCGTTCATCGTGTTCTCGTAGACGTAGTCCTTCCACTCGCCCGGCTGGGTGATGTCGCTGGCGTAACCGTCGTACTGCGGCTTGGACGGCGAGCCGTGCAGGTGGGTGGAGGTCCAGTCCCGGTAGGCGAGCGCCGGGTGGTTCTCCGGCAGGGAGTTCACCTGGCGGACGACGACCCGCTCGTTCTGGTTGACGATGATCGTCGGGCCGGGGACCAGGCCGTTGTAGCCGAAGAGGGGGGTCTTGAAGCCGGGGATGATCTCCGGCGTCGCGAGCTTCTGCTCGAGGCGGTAGAAGGTGGCTCCGCCGTGGGCGGTGGTAACGGTGCCGACCGCGGGGTCCGGCGCGTCGAAGGGGACGGTGTACGGCTTCGGCAGCTTGCTGGCCGCGATCTTCGACGCCGATGCCGCGTGGAGCGTCGCGGCGAACGGCAGCGCCACGGCGGCCGCCCCGAAGGCTCCCACCTTGAGGGCGTCGCGGCGGGTGAGACGAGGGTTGGGCACGGTTGTGGCTCCTTCCGGGACCCCCGAGCTGGTATCGCCGAAAGAGTCCCCGGCAGGTCGACGGCCTCCCACCCGGAAGGTGGGGCGCGTCCAGCGCCCTGTTGTGGGGGGTGGGCACCCGCTCGCGGTCGTGTCCTCACCGACGGTGCGACCGGCCTGGCAGACGGTTGATCACAGCAACTTCCCAGGCTGCGTCCAGCCGGCCCCGCCCGTCCAGCCGGCCTCGCCGTCCAGCCGGACCGCTGTCAGCCGGCGGCCCACGCCTCCAGGCCGGCCAGCAGGCGGTAGACGTCGGAGTCGTCGGTGTACGGCGCCAGCCCAACCCGCAGGCCGCCGGCGTCGCCCAGCCCGAGCCACCGCGAGGCCTCGATCGCGTAGAAGGAGCCGGCCGGGGCGTTGACCCCGCGAGCGGCGAGCGCGCGCGCGGCGTCGGAGGCGTCCCGCCCGGCGAAGGTCAGCAGCAGGGTGGGCGTGCGCCACCGCGCCCGCGACCACACCGTCACCCCGGGCAGCGCGCCGAGGGCGTCGTCGATGCGCTCCCGGAGCCGGTCCTCGTGCGCCGCCACCGCCGCCAGGCCGGCGCGCAGCCGCGCCCGGCGGTCGCCCTCGGGGCCGCCGAGGCCAGCGAGGAAGTCGACCGCCGCGGTCGTCCCGGCCAGCAGCTCGTAGGGCAGCGTGCCCAGCTCGAACCGCTCGGGGACGGCATCGGTGGAGGGCAGCAGCTTGTCGGTGTGCAGCGTCTCCAGCAGGGCGGGCGCCGCGACGACGCAGCCGCAGTGCGGGCCGAGGAACTTGTACGGGGAGCAGGCGTAGAAGTCCGCGCCGAGCTCCGCGACGTCCACCGGGGCGTGCGCGGTCAGGTGGACCCCGTCGACGTAGCTGAGCGCCCCGGCGGCCGACGCCAGGGCGGTGATCGCGGCGACGTCCGGGCGCGTGCCGATGAGGTTGGACGCCCCGGTCACCGCCACCAGCCGGGTCCGGTCGGTGAGCAGCCGGCCGACCGCCTCGGGCGGGAGCTCCCCGGTGGCCGGGTCGAACTCCGCCCACCGGACGGTCGCCCCGCTCCGCTGCGCCGCCTGCACCCACGGCCGGACGTTGGCGTCGTGGTCCAGCCGGGTCACCACCACCTCGTCGCCGGGGCCCCACTCCGCGGACAGCGCGCGGGACAGGTCATAGGTCAGCGCGGTCATGCTGCGCCCGAACACGACCCCGCCGGGGTCCCCGCCGACGAGGTCCGCGACCGCCCGGCGCGCGGCCACGACGACGTCGTCGGCGTTGCGCTCCGCCTGCGTCACCCGGCCGCGGTTGGCGATCGGTGCGGTCAGCGTGGCCGCGACCGCCGCGGCGACCGACTCGGGCACCTGCGACCCACCCGGACCGTCGAAGTGCGCGGCCCCGGCACGCAGCGCCGGGAAGCAGGACCGGACGGCGTCGACGTCGTAGCTCACCCCGCCAGGATGCCCAGCCGCCGCGAGCCGGTCCGCACGGGTCAGCGCGCGGACGCGACGATCCGGTCCGGGCGGACGACGACCTCGGCCGCCCCGGCCCGCCGCAGCCACGCGGTCAGCACGCCCTCGACGTCGGCCACCTCGACCTCCGCGCCGCCCCGCGGACGCACCGCCACCCGCCCCGGCCGCAGCAGCCGCACCCGCGCCCACCCGGCCCCCAGGACGTCGTCCACCGGGCAGGTCCGGCCGCCGTCGGCCACCGGCGCGCGTGGGAGCAGGGTGCCGGCCAGCCGCCGTCCCGCCCGGCCGCGCCGCACCACCAGCGGACCCGGGCGCAGTGGCGGCGTCCGGCTGTCGGTGGCCAGCCCGGCGACGGCGGGCAGCCGGCCGGCGCCGGCCAGCACCCCCCGGCGCAGCACCGCCGCTGCGCGTCCGCCACCGGTCATGAGGACGCCGATCAGCAGCGCGACCCGCACCAGGGAGCGGGCGTGCGGGCCACGCTCGGCGCCGTGGGTGTCCAGCAGGGCCTCGTCCGCCTCCCCGGCCAGCACCGCCGCCAGCTTCCAGGACAGCTGGTGGACGTCGCGCAGCCCGAGGCCCAGACCCTGCCCGATGAACGGCGGGGTCAGGTGCGCCGCGTCGCCGGCCAGCAGCACCCGGCCCGCCCGCCAGCGGTCGGCCACCTGGGCCCGGTAGGCGTACTCGGCGACGCGCACCACCTCGGCGTCCGCCGCGCCGAACGGGGCCAGCAGCTCGGGCAGCCGGCCGGACAGCGAGTCGGCCGTCTCCCCGGGCCGCAGCCGGAACTCCCAGCGGTAGCGGTCGCCGGCGACCGGCATGAACGTGGCCGGCCGGTGCGGGTCGCAGACCTGGTGCGCGCCGGGCCACACCGGCAGCGGCGTGGCGGAGCGGAGGTCGGCGACCAGCCAGCGGTCGGGGCGGCCGAGGTCGCGCATCGGCAACCCGGCCAACCCGCGGACGGTGCTGTTCGCGCCGTCGCAGCCGAGCACCGCGGCGGCGGCCAGCTCCGTCCGGGCGCCCGAGGAGCGGTCGACGGCCGTCACGCTCAGCCCGCCGTCGCGGCCCAGCCCCACCACCTCCACGCCGGTGCGCAGCTCGATGCCCGGGGTGCGGCGGACGGCGGCGAGCAGCAGGTCCTCGAGGTCGGGCTGGTGGAACATCGAGCCCTGCGGCCAGCCGTGCACCCCGCCGGCGACGTCCCGGCGGAACTCCGCGAGGACCCGCCGCCGCCCGTCCAGCAGCCGCAGCCCGGCCATGGGCCGGCTGGCCGCCAGGAACGGCGCGGCGACCCCGGCGTCGGCCAGCACCCGCAGCGCCTCGTCGTCCAGGTGCACCGCGCGCGGCCGGTCGTACGGGGCCGGCTGCCGCTCGAGCACCACCACGGCCGGCCCGCGCCGGGCGAGGAGCAGGGCCGCGGTCAGCCCGACCGGGCCGGCGCCCACCACGACGACCGGGCTGCCTCCCACGCGGCCACTCTCCCAGGGGGTCGGAGCGGGGTAGCGGAAAGGTTGCACCCGGCTTCCCATTCGTGTGAGCCACGCCATAGCGTGGTCGGCACGGTCATGCGCCCTGCATGCGCGAGAGCCCTCGACGACGAGGGCGACGAGGAGGTCACCTGTGCCCGTTAAGACGCGCGGAGCGATCCTGCGCTCCGCTCCCGGCAAGTGGGAGGTCGTCGAGCTGGAGGCGGATGATCCGCAGGCCGGCGAACTCCAGGTCAAGGTGGCCGCCTCGGGTCTCTGCCACTCCGACGACCACATCGCGACCGGCGACATGCCGGTCGGCCACTACCCCTTCCTCGGCGGCCACGAGGGCGCCGGCGTGGTCACCGGGGTCGGTCCCGGGACCAGGGGCTTCAAGGAGGGCGACCACGTCGTCTTCTCCTTCCTGCCCGGCTGCGGCCGCTGTCGCTACTGCGCCAACGGCCAGCAGTACATCTGCGACTCCGGCGCCAACCTGCTCGTGGGCTCCCGCTGGGACGACGCGGAGAGCTTCCGCTTCCAGACCTCCGACGGCACCCGGGTCGGACAGATGTGCGGCCTGGGCACCTTCGCCGAGGTGACCACCGTCGACGTCCGCTCGACGGTGAAGATCCCCGACGACATCCCGCTGGAGGTGGCCTGCCTCGTCGGCTGCGGCGTCGGCACCGGCTGGGGCACCGCGGTACAGGCCGGTGAGGTGAAGGCCGGCGACACGGTGATCGTCATGGGCATCGGCGGCATCGGCATCAACGCCGTGCAGGGTGCGGCGCACGCCGGGGCCAGCCACGTCATCGCCGTCGACCCGGTCGGGTTCAAGCGCGAGAAGGCGCAGGAGTTCGGCGCGACGCACGCCTTCGGCAGCATCGAGGAGGCCGCCGAGTTCGGCCGCAGCGTGACCAACGGCCAGGGCGCGGACAAGGCGCTGATCACCGTCGGCGTGCTGAAGGGCGAGCACGTGGCCCAGGCGTTCGAGGCGATCGGCAAGGGCGGGCGGGTCGTCGTCACCGGCCTCGGTGACCTCACCGACGTCGGCATCCCGATCAACCCGAGCATGCTCGCGCTGTTCACCAAGGAGATCCGCGGCGCCCTGTTCGGCGACCAGAACCCCAGCGCCGACATGCTGAAGATGCTGCGGCTCTACCAGGAGGGGAAGCTCAAGCTCGACGAGCTGATCACCAACAAGTACAAGCTCGACGACATCAACCAGGGCTACGAGGACATGCACGCCGGCAAGAACCTCCGCGGCGTGATCATCCACGACTGAGGAAGGACCCCCTGACGGGGGCCGGTCGGGACCGGGGCGCTCCCCTGAGGGGGGCGCCCCGGTCGCGCGTCGAACGACCCGAGGAGCATCCCCTTCGTGAGCAGCACCACCACCGCACGGCGGCTCGACGTGGCCGGCATGGTCCGCGTCGCCCGGGAGCGGGTCGTCGCCCGCCTGCGCGAGGCCGAGGTCGTCGCCGCGGCGCTGTCGGCCGGGCGCAACGTCCTGCTGGAGGGCCCGCCGGGCACCGGGAAGACGACGCTGCTGCGCGCGCTGGCCGACGGAGCCGGCGTCCCGCTGGTGCTGGTCGAGGGCAACGCCGAGCTGACCCCCACCCGGCTGGTCGGCCACCACGACGCCTCCCGCGTGCTCACCGAGGACTACCGCGCCGAGAACTTCGTGCCCGGCCCGCTCACCCGGGCGATGACCGACGGCGCGATCCTCTACGTCGAGGAGTTCAACCGGGTCCCCGAGGAGACGATGAACGTCCTCCTCGGTGTCCTGTCGGAACGGGAGATGCACGTGCCCCGGTTCGGCCGGGTGACCGCGCGCCCCACGTTCCGGCTGGTCGCGGCCATGAACCCGTTCGACGCCGTCGGGACCGCGCGGGTGACCCCCGCGCTCTACGACCGCTCCTGCCGGGTGGCGATGGGCTACCAGGACGAGGAGGCCGAGCTCGCCGTCGTCGGCGCGGCCACCGGCGGCCCGGAGGCGCTGGTCGCCCAGGCGGTGCGCGCGGTGCGGATCACCCGCGACCACCCGGAGCTGCGGATCGGCTCGTCGGTGCGCGGCGCCCTCGACGCCGTGCTCATCGCGCTGGAGCTCGCCACCGTCCGGGGCAACGAGGCCGTGGAGGACAGCACCGGCGTGGACGCCGCGCTCGCCGCGCTCACCGGCAAGGTCACCCTCGCCGACGGCACGGCCCGGCCGGTCGAGGACGTCGTCGCCGACATCTGGCGCCGGGCGGGTGAGGAGCTGGGAAAAGCCTGACGCCCGAGGAGCCGGGCGACCCCGACGCCGAGCCGCCCCCTCCCCCGCCGCCCCCACCGGGCGCCGGCGGGCTCAAGGACCCGCCCGGACGCCGGCCGCCGCAGCCCGCGCCGGTGGAGGACGCCGACGACGTCGAGCAGCTGCTCAAGCAGCACACCGCACGGCGGGCCGGGCGGGAGGAGCTGGCCCGCGCGCACCCGGACTTCCAGCAGGTCTCCCCACAGCTCGGGGAGCTCGACGAGGACGCGATGAGCGAGCTCACCGCCCGCGACCCGGACGCCGCGAACCGGCTGCTCACCGCGATGGGGCGGGCCTTCGACCCGCGGCTGCGCGCCGCCGCCCGGGCGCTGGCCGGCCGGCTGCCGGTGGCCACCCCGCGCGCCGGCGTCCCCGACCGGCCCGGCACCCGCCGGGTGGTGACCCGCCGGGACGAGACCGGCACCGACATCGACCTCGACGCCACGCTGGCCGCGCGCGGGGCCGAGCCGCACTGGCGGGCCGAGCACCTGCACACCCGCGGCTGGCGCTCCACCGGCCGGGCCTGCGTGCTGCTGGTGGACGCCTCCGGGTCGGTCGCCGGGGACGAGCTGGCGGTCGCCGTCCTCACCGCCTCGGCCCTGGCCCAGCGGATGCGCCCGGAGGACGAGCTGGCCGTCGTCGCGTTCTGGTCGCAGGCCGTCGTGCTGCGGCCGCTCTCGCCCGACCCGCGCACCGACGTCGTCATCGACCGGCTGTTCGACCTCGAGGGCGGCGGCACCACGGACCTCGACCTGGGGCTGCGCACCGCGGCCGCGCAGCTGGCCCGCTCCCGCGCGGCCGCCCGTGACGTGCTGCTGCTCTCCGACGGCATGCCCACCGACAGCCCCGACCCGCTACCGGCCGCCGCGGCCCTCGCCCGCGCCGGCGCGCACCTGCACGTCCTGTCGCTGTCCGACGACCCGGAGTCCGTGGCCAACTGCGCCGCGCTCGCCGCGGCGGGCGACGGCCGGGTCGCCCCGCTGCACCGCCCCACCCAGGCGCCGGCCGCGGTGCGCGCCGTGCTGGGCTGAGCCGGGAGTCGACGACACCACCGGTCGAGCCCACAGCCGGGTCGCGGAGCATGCCTTCTGCCTCGTGCGCCTCAGCTGCCCCGGCCGGGCCTGCGGACGACGGCGTCCCCGGCGCGACGGGGGTCGAGGGGGACGGCGGACGTGAGGACGGCCGGGCCCAGCCGCAGCACGCCGTCGGACAGCGCCGCGCAGCGCACTCCGCCGCGCCCCCGCAGCCCCCGGTGGGCGCCGGGCGCGAGGACGACGTCCATCCACGCGCACGGGTTGGCCGGCCGTCCCCCGCGCAGGAGGACCCGGCCGCCGCCGCTGTCGAGCGCGAACTCCTGCCCCCGCAGCGCCTCCACCTCGGCGCCGCGCAGGACCACGGTGCGCCGGGCCAGCAGGGGGTCGAACGGGGGCGTCCCGAGTTCGGCGGCCAGTGCCTCGAGCGCCTCGACGGCGAGCACCGTGAGCTGGGCGTCGCGGTGCGCGGGCCGGCCGGCGTAGCGGTCGCCGACCACCCCGATCCCGGCCCGCACCTCGATCGCCGCGCGATGGTCGCCGTCCCCGTCGGGCGGGCTGACGCCGGGCCGCCCGTCGTACCGGTGCACCGGCGAGGCGAGCAGCCCGACGACCTCGACGTCGTACCGGAGGAGGACCCCCTCCTCCCCACCCCTCGCACGCTCGGGGCGGGACCCGGGAGGGGGCCTAATCGTCCACCAGGCCGTAGGCGCGGGCCTCCGCGACGTCGAGCAGCCGTCCGGCACGCATGTCGGCCGCGATCTCCTCGACCGGTCGCCCGCACGCCTCGGCCAGCCGTTCCTGCAGCCGGTGCAGCTGCCGAGCGTGCGCCGCCGCCCACGCCTCGACCTCGTGCCGGGGCACCCCCCGCGGCGCCCGCGGCTCGCACAGGTGCACGGTCGCGTGCGCCCCGGCCATCCGCCGGTCGGCCACCGCGAGGACGGCGACGGCCGGCCCGGTCAGCGCGCCCAGGCAGGTTGCGTGGACGGGGACGCCCACGAGGTCGATCGCGTCGACGAGCGTGAGGGCGCCGTCGAGGTCGGCGGCCACCCCGGACAGCCGCAGCCGGACCGGTCCGTCACCGGTCGCGTCGAGCAACGCCAGCTCGGCCACCGCCCGGTTCACCGCGTCGGCGTCCAGCTCCCCGGAGAGGACCACCACGCGCTGGTCGAGGAGCCGCTCGGCCAGCCAGTCGGGCGCACCGACGACCAGGGAGGCCGTCGCCGACACCGGCCCGTGCGACGGCGGGCGCGGCTCGGGCTGCCAGGGGCTGCGCGGGAACCGCGGCGGCTCCGGCGGGAACGGCTCGGGCGGCAGTGGCGGGGTGGTGCCCAGGGGACGGCTCACGGGGACTCCTCGGACGGTCGGATTCGCCAGTCGACGGTGCGGCCCAGTGCGGCCGCGTAGCGCTCGAGCGTCGACAGCCGGGCGTCCAGCTCACCGCTCTCCAGCCGGGCGACGGCGGACTGCGACGTCCCCATCCGCGCGGCGATCTCCGTCTGGCTCAGCTCGCTCTCCCGGCGGGCCCGGACCAGCTCCTCGATGAGCTCACGGCGCCGCTCGCCCAGGCCCTCCAGACCCGGGAACCTCGACCGGCGCGGCGACGGCGGCATACCTGCAACGGTATACCTCCGCCGCTATGACGGGACCCGGCCGAGGGCAGAAATGGCCATTTCTGCCCTCGGCTCAGTCTCAGCGGTCGGCGGTCTTGTGGATCGGCCCCTCGATGCCGGTCAGCCGCTCACCGGAGCCACCCCACCGCCCAGCGATGATCTCGGCGGCGATGGAGATGGCCGTCTCCTCCGGCGTCCGCGCGCCGAGGTCCAGGCCGATCGGCGAGGAGAGCCGCGCCAGCTCCTCCTTGTCCAGGCCCGCCTCCTCCAGCCGGACCAGGCGCTCCTCGTGCGTGCGCCGCGAGCCCATGGCGCCGACGTAGGCGACCGGGATCCGCAGCGCGACCTCCAGCAGCGGGACGTCGAACTTCGGGTCGTGGGTGAGCACGCACAGCACGGTGCGCTCGTCGATCCGTTCGGCGTCGACCTCGGCCTGCAGGTAACGGTGCGGCCACTCGACGACCACCTCGTGCGCGTCTGGGAAGCGCTTGGGCGTCGCGAACACCGGGCGGGCGTCGCACACGGTGACCCGGTAGCCGAGGAAGGCACCCACACGGGCGACGGCGGCGGCGAAGTCGATCGCGCCGAAGACGACCATCCGGGCCGCCGGGGCGAAGGAGTTGACGAACAGCGACAGCTCGTCGCCGCGGCGCTCACCGTCGTGCCCGACGTGCAGCATCCCGGTGCGGCCGGCGGCGAGCATGCCGCGGGCGTCGGCGGCGACGGCGTCGTCCAGCCGCTGCAGCCCGAGCGTGCCGGAGCTCCGGTCGGGCCAGATGACCAGCCGCCGGCCGACCCGGTCGTCCGGACCGGCGACGCACGTGACGACGGCGACCGGCTCGTGCCGCTCGACGGACTCGGCGATCTCGCCGAGCTCCGGGAACGACTCGCGGGAGACCCGCTCGACGAAGACGTCGAGGATGCCGCCGCAGGTCAGCCCCACGGCGAAGGCGTCGTCGTCGCTGACGCCGTAGCGCTCCAGCGTGGGGACGCCGGTCTCGACGACGTCCTTGGCCTCCTCGTAGACCGCGCCTTCGACGCAGCCGCCGGAGACGCTGCCCACCGCGGTGCCGTCGGGGCCGACCAGCATCGACGCGCCCGCCGGCCGGGGCGCCGAGCGCCAGGTGGCGACCACCGTCCCCATCCCGACGGTCTCGCCGGCCTGCCACCAGCCGATCAGGTCCTCGAGAACGTCACGCATCGCTGCTCCTCCTCTGCTCGGAGTGGATCCGTGGCGGTGACGCCGACGAACCCACTCCGGTGAACGCCTCAGGCACGGGAGATCACTCCCACCAGTTCCTCGAACGCGACCATGCTGTGCCCGGCGACGAAGTGGTCGATCGAGGGCAGCGCCGCCTGCATGCCCGCGGTGAGCGGCTCGTACCCCTCCCGCCCCTTGTGCGGGTTCACCCAGACCACCGCGTGCGCCAGCCGGTGCAGCCGCGCCATCTGCTCGCCCAGGACGTCGGTGCCGCCGCGCTCCCAGCCGTCGCTGCAGACGACGACCACCGCACCGCGCGCGGTCCCCCGCTGCCCCCACCGGTCCAGGAAGGCCTTGAGCACGTCGCCGAGGCGGGTGCCGCCCGACCAGTCCGGGATCGCCCCGCCGCTGGCCGCCAGCGCCTTGTCGGCGTCGCGCAGCCGCATCTCGCGGGTCACCCGGGTGAGCCGGGTGCCGATGGTGAACACCTCGGTCGCGGAAGGGTGCGCCCGCACCGCCGCGTGCGCGAACCGCAGCAGCGCGTCGGCGTAGGGGCTCATCGAGCCGGAGACGTCGATGAGCAGCACGACGCGCCGCGGGCGGGGCCGCGACCGCCGGTAGAGCAGCCGGCTGACCTCGCCGCCGTCGTGCAGGGCGTGCCGCACGGTGCGGGAGGCGTGCACGGCGCCGTGGGCGCTGGGCCGCCGGCGCCGCGACGGGCGCATCGGCGACGCGGGCACCAGCAGGGCGAACAGCCGGCGCAGGTGCTCGCGCTCGGCCACGGTCATCTCGGCCACGTCGCGGTGGCGCAGCACCTCCTCGGCACTGGCCGTGCCGGCGAGCTCGCGGGGCTGGTCGGCTTCGTCGTCCGTGCCCGTCCCCGGCTCCAGCGGCGCCGTCGTCGCCAGCTGTCGCTCCGGCTGCTGTGTCGAGCGGGTCGGCCGGGGCGCCTCGCCGCCGAAGTACGCGGCGAAGGCGGCGTCGTAGCGGTCGAGGTCGTCGGGACCGGCACAGAGGGTCAGCCGGCCGGCCCAGTAGACGTCGGTGGCGTCGAGGACGTCGAGCGCGCCGACGGCGGCCAGCATCGCCTCGACCCGGTCCGGCGACGCGGTCACCCCGGCGTGCCGGAGGGTGCGCGCGAAGCCCAGCACCGTGTCGACGACGTCCCGCCGCGCCGAGGCATTGGAAGCTCTACCCGCGTCGGAGGGGTCCCGGACGTGGGTAGAGCTTCCAAAACCGCGGGACTCAGCCACCGAAGAGGGTCCCCCGCACCAGGCTGTGCACCCGGTCGGTGTCCTCCCGGTACTTGAGGACCGCGCCCAGCGTGCGGGCCGCGACGTCGGGGTCGAGGTCGCGGGCGCCGAGGGTGTGCAGGGCGGTCGCCCAGTCCATGGCCTCGGCGATGCCGGGCGGCTTGAGCAGGTCGAGCGTGCGCAGCTTCGCCGTCGCCCGGGCGACCTCGCGGGCCAGCTGCTCGGTCACGTCGGGCAGCCGGCGGCGGAGGATCGCCACCTCGCGGTCGAAGTCCGGGTGCTGCAACCAGTGGTAGAGGCAGCGCCGCTTGAGCGCGTCGTGCACCTCGCGGGTGCGGTTGGAGGTGAGGACGACGAGCGGCGGGGTGACCGCGCGGATCGTGCCGAGCTCCGGGATGGAGATGGTGAAGTCCGACAGCACCTCGAGGAGGAACGCCTCGAACTCGTCGTCGGCGCGGTCGACCTCGTCGACCAGCAGCACGCTGGGCGAGTCCTCCAGCGCCTGGAGCAGCGGCCGGGCCAGGAGGAAGCGGCGGTCGTAGAGCGAGGCCTCGAGGCTCTCGGTGTCGCTCGTGGCGTGCGCGGCCTCGGCGGCGCGCAGGTGCAGCAGCTGACGGCCGAAGTCCCAGTCGTAGAGCGCCTGGCTGGCCTCCAGCCCCTCGTAGCACTGCAGCCGGTAGATCGGGCGGCTGGTGACCTGGGCGAGCGCCTGCGCCAGCGCCGTCTTCCCGACGCCGGCCTCCCCCTCCAGGAACAGCGGCCGGTGCATCGCCAGGGCCAGGTAGGCCGCCGTCGCCAGGCCCTCGTCGGGCAGGTACCCGGTGGCCTCCAGGGCTGCGGCGAGCTCGTCGGGGTCGGCGAAACCGACGTCGGAGGTGGCCACGCGGGCGACCGTGCTCTCACTCACGCCCCGAGCATCCCACCCGCGGCGCGGCGGCTCCCCCCGGACGGCAGTGGCCGGCCGAGAACGGGTCTCGGCCGGCCACTGCCGGTGCGGGTCGCCCGGCACGCGCCGGGCGGGGAGTCAGACGCGACGGTCGCGGGTGGTGTCCCCGTCGACGTCGATCTCCTCCCGGCGCACGTCCTCCGACACGGTCTCGTGGCCGGTCACCGTCTCGGTGTCCAGGCGCACGCGCTCGACCGGTACGGCCTCCTTTTCCACGACCGGGCGCTCGGCGTGGAGGGTGACCTCGTGCTCCTCCTCGCTGATGGCGGGGCCGTCCATGGCGTTGCCGACGTTGCCCTCGGTGATCGGCTCGCGCTCGACCCGGACCTCCTCGCGGGAGACCGGCACGGTCTCGGTCACGTTCTCGGTGACGACGTACTTGCGCAGCCGGGCGCGGCCGACCTCCTCGGTACGCGTGCCGACGTTGAGCCGCTCCTCGGAACGGGTCATCGCGTTGTCCGTGGTCGGGCCGGAGGTGTCGCGGCCGACGGCGGGACGGGTGTCCACCCCGGTCGTGTCGCGACCGGTCAGGTCGCGGTCCCGGTCGGTGAGGTCGCGGTCCCGGTCGGTCGTGCCGGCGGTCGTCTCGTGCCGGCCGACGGTGGTGTCGGTGCGGCCGCTGGTGCCGGTGCCGGCCTGCAGGTTGTAGTAGCGGTAGAGCTCCTGCTCCTCCTGCGGGGAGAGGTGCCCGTTGGTGTCGATCTTCGGGGCGTCCTTCACGGCGCTCTTGCTGACCGGCACGCGCAGGCCGTCGTCGGTCAGGTCGGCGTCCCGGATGGGGACGAAGGACTCCTTCGTCCCGAACAGCCCGGTGCGCACGGTCACCCACTCCGGCTGGCCGGTCTCGTCGTCCAGGTACACCTCGGAGGCAGACCCGATCTTGTCGCCGCTCTCGTCGTACACGTCCTTGCCGATCACGCGGCTGATGGTCTCGGTTCCGATCATCGTCGTTCGTCGCTCCCATCTGAGCACTGGTGGAACGGTCGGCAGATGAGTGACCGGGCACGGGCCCGCGAAACGGTCAACGGCCGTTGCAACATGCCCGGCACGCCGACGCGCCACCGGGCCGGGGCCGGCCGTCGGTCGCGCAACGCGCCGTCCGCGCTGGTCAGACGCGCGGACACGCGGCGCCGCCGGGAACCGGAACCGGCCGGTCCATCCGTTCACCAACGGTGAGCGGGACACCGCCGGGCGTGTCGTGCTCGTCGCCACCCGGCGCGTCGCCTCCGTGAGCGGGCCGGTCTCTGCTCATCCTGGACGGCGTGCCTCCCCGCTCGCCGTACGACGACCTGGTCCACCCGCGCACCGTCAAGAAGCCCAGCCCGCAGGTCGAGGCCGAGCGCGACCTCGTCGTCGAGGACCCCAGCTCGGGCTTCGTGGGCGCCGTGGTGCGCTGCGAGAAGGACGTCGTCCACCTCGAGGACCGGTTCGGGAAGGTGCGCGCCTACCCGCTCGGCCCCGGGTTCTGGGTCGACGGCAGGCCCGTGGTGCTCGTGCGGCCGAAGCCGCAGGCGCCGGCCGCGCCGGCCCGCAGCGCGTCGGGCTCGACCTACGTCGCCGGCGCCCGGGCGCGGGTCGCCCGCGAGGGCCGCATCTACGTCGAGGGCAAGCACGACGCCGAGCTGGTCGAGAAGGTCTGGGGCCACGACCTGCGGATCGAGGGCGTCGTCGTCGAGCCGCTGCACGGCGTCGACGACCTGCCGGCGATCGTGCGGGAGTTCCGCCCCTCCTCCGGACGGCGGCTGGGCGTGCTGGTCGACCACCTGGTGACGGGCTCCAAGGAGTCGCGGATCGCCGACCGGGTGACCGGCGAGCACGCGCTGGTCGTCGGGCACCCGTTCATCGACATCTGGCAGGCGGTCAAGCCGCAGGTGGTCGGCATCCGCGCCTGGCCGACGGTGCCCAAGGGGGAGTCGTGGAAGGAGGGGGTCTGCCGCCGGCTGGGCTGGGAGGACGACACCGGCTACGTCTGGGCGCAGCGCATCCTCGCCCGGGTGCGCACGTGGACCGATCTGGAGCCGGCGCTGATCGGCCGGGTCGAGGAGCTCATCGACTTCGTCACGACCGACTGACCGGAGCGCCCGGGCCCTTGCGCCCGGCGCCCCCGACCTCCATTGTGTCAATCGCTTGACTCAATGAGGCAGTGAGGACGTCGTGGCGCTGGTGCCGCTCCTGCTGGTGCTGGCCCTGGCCGGCGCGCTCGCCGTCGGCACCGCGGTGGCCCGGCGCTCACCGCCGAGCCGGGAGACCACCGTCGCGGCCGCCCGCACCCACGCGGTCGGCACGACGGCGACGGCGCTGCTGGTGGGCGCCGCCGCAGCGACAGCGGTCGGCGTGGCGGGGCTGGGGAACGCCTCGCCCGGCAGCCTCGGCAGAACCGCCCTCCTGGTGCCGGTCGCCGCGGGGGTCGTGCACGTCGTCGTCCTGGGGCTGGGGGAGCTCACCTGGCCGCGCCCGCAGGGGCAGGTCCGGCGCGCCCGGCTGGTGCGCCGCCGGCTGCTGGACGCCGCGCCGCGGTGGCTGGTCCGGACGACGGTGGGCGCCGGGGTCGCCGCCGTCGTCACCATCGCCCTGGGAGCCGCGCTGGCCGCCCCCGACGGCCGCAGCCTGCTGGTCGAGGACCCCCCGTTCCGCTCGACGGCGGGCCCGTTCCCGGGGCTCGTCTACGGCCGCCCGGCCGGGCTCGGGCTGCTCGTCCTGGCCGCGGTGACCGTGGCCGCGCTGTGGATCGTCGCCACCCGCTCCGCCGTCGTGACCGAGGACGACCGGATCGAGGACGCGGTGCGCCGGGCCTCGGCGCACCGCGTCCTGCGCGCGGCGGCCGCGACGACCCTGGTGGTCGCCGGCGGGTTGCTGGCCGTGGCCGGCAACGCGGCGTGGAGCATCTCCTCCACCACCGGAGGCGGAGTGCTCGCCGTACTGGGCGTCGGCGTGGGCGGCTGCGGGCTGGCCGCCCTGCTCGCCGGGGTGCTCGTCGCCTGCGTCCGGGCACCCGGCGTCCCCGCCGACCGGCCGGTGCCCGCCTGACCGTCATGGCGCTGGACATCACCGTCGACGTCGCCAGCCCCACGCCGCCGTACGAGCAGATCCGCAGCCAGGTGGCCGCCTACGTGCACGCCGGCCTGCTGCGCGCGGGCGACCGGCTCCCCGCCATGCGCGCCCTGGCGGCCGACCTGGGGGTGGCCACGGGCACGGTGGCGCGCGCCTACACCGAGCTGGAGGCGGCCGGGCTGGTCGCCAGCCGGCGCCGCACCGGCACCGTCGTCACCGGGGCCCCGACCACGGCACCGGACACGACCGGGCTGCGCAGCGCCGCGGACGACCTCGTCGTGCGGGCCCGGGCGGCGGGCGTGGACGGCGAGACGGTGCTGGCGCTCGTCCGCGCGGCCCTGCTGCAGCACCGCTGATGGAGTGGATCCGTGGGCGTCACGCCCACGGATCCACTCCAACGGGCTCACTGGGGGATGAACGCGAACGTGTCGGGATCGGGCCCGGTCCGCTCGGCCCGGTCGAGGCCGCTGATGGCGGCCATCGCCGACTCGTCGAGCTCGAAGTCGAAGATCGCGAAGTTCTCCTCCACCCGGCTGCGGGTCACCGACTTCGGGAAGACGACGTCACCCCGCTGCACGTGCCAGCGGAGGGTCACCTGCGCCGGGGTCCGCCCCAGGCCGGCCGCGATCTCCGCGATCACGGGATCGGTGGCGACCTTCCCCTTGGCGATCGGCGACCACGCCTCCGTGACGATCTCGTGCTCGGCCCCGAACGCCCGGACCTCGTCGTTGGCCAGGTAGGGGTGCACCTCGATCTGGTTGACCGCCGGGCGGACCTCGGTGGCCGCGAAGAGGTCGCGCAGGTGCTCGGGCTGGAAGTTCGAGACGCCGATGGCCCGGACCCGGCCGCTCGCGTAGATCTCCTCCATCACCGTCCAGCGGGCCACGTAGTCGCTCACGGTCGGCAGCGGCCAGTGGACGAGGAAGAGGTCGAGCTGGTCGAGACCGAGCTGGGCGAGGCTCTCGTCGAACGCGCGGAGGATGTCGTCGCGCGTCTGCCGGTTGTTGTTCAGCTTGCTGGTGACGAACACCTCCTCGCGCGGGAGGCCCGAGTCGCGGACGGCCTCGCCCACGCCCTTCTCGTTGCCGTACATCTGCGCGGTGTCGATGTGCCGGTAGCCGATCTCCAGCGCGGTGCGCGTGGCCTCGGCGGTCTCGGCCGGCGGGATCTGGAAGACGCCGAAGCCCAGCTGCGGGATCTCGACGCCGTTGTTCAGACGGATGGTGGGCACGGTGGCCACAGGCAGTTCCTCTCGGGTCGGGGAGGGCGGCACACTCCGGTCGCGGTGGTGCGGCCCGGCAGCCCGCTACCCGATGACGCCGTCGTCAACCCGCACAGCGGGTGCGCCCGTGGCCGCCGGGGGTCGGCGGCGCAGCAGCGGCGCGCCGGCCAGGGCGACGAGAGCGGCCAGCGCGGCGGCCGTCGCGGGGACGGCGAACGCGGTCTCGGCACCCCACGCGTCGACGGCCGCCCCGGCCAGCGCCGAGCCCGCGGTGACGCCGAGGGTGAGCCCGGTGGTGGTCCACGACAGCGCCTCGGTCAGCGCGGCGCGCGGCACCCGGGACTCCACCAGCGAGGTGCCCGAGACCAGCACGGGGGCGATCGCCAGGCCGGCCAGGAAGCCGGCACCGACCAGAACGACCAGCGAGCTGACGCCCCACATCAGCTGGGCGGCGACGCCGAAGGCCACGGCGGTGGCCAGGAAGCGCGCGGTCAGCGTGCCGGGCAGCCGGACGACGCCGTAGAGCAACCCGGCCACCAGGCTGCCGCCGGCGTAGACGGCCAGCGCGAGCCCGGCCAGCGCGGGGGCACCCTCGGCGTCGGCGAACCCCACGACGACGACGTCCACCGCACCGAAGACCGCGCCGACGGCCACGTAGGTCACCGCGACGACCAGCACCGTGGCGTTGACCGCCGCCCAGCGCCGGACCGGGGACGCCGGGTCGGGCCGGTGCAGCGCCGGTTCGGTGCCGCGCTGGCCGGCCAGCCAGAACCCGCCGGCCGAGCCGAGCACGATGCCGGTGAGGAAGCCGACCGGCGGGGCGACCAGCGTGGCGAGCAGCGTCACCAGCGGCGGGCCGACGACGAAGACCACCTCGTCGACGACGGCTTCCAGCGCGAAGGCGGTCTGCCGGCGGCCGGCGTCCTCCAGGGCCGCGACCCACCGCGCGCGCACCAGCGAGCCGATGTTCGGCCCGCTCGCCCCGCACACCGCCGCGAGCGCGAACCACGACCAGCGCGGCGCCCCGGCGGTCACCGCGGCGACGAAGGCGACACCGGAGAGCAGGTAGGCGGTCATCGCCCAGCGGAGGACGGCGCCCTGACCGCGCCGGTCCATCGCGCGGGCCCACTGCGGGCTGGCGACGGAGAAGCTGAGGGCGAGTGTGCCCGAGACGGCACCGGCCAGGCCGTAGCTGCCGGTCTCGCCGGCGACCAGCAGCACCGCGCCGAGGCCGAGCATGGGGATGGGCAGCCGGGCGACCCACCCGGCGAAGGAGAACGCCACCGAGCCGGGAACGGCGAACAGGCGGGCGTAGGGGGCGAAGACGGTGCGGGGCGACACGGGACTCTCGCGCTTCCTGGCCACGAGCGAGTGCGGGGCTGGCCGCCGGTCTCTCGGGTGGCCGCTCGACCGTAGCAACGCCCGCCGCCGGCCCGCCGCCGGATTCTCGCGGGCCGATGGCGTGGCGCCGCCGCAGTCCATGAACCTTCATGGACGCTGTGTGAGCGACCGCACACGCGGAGCACTCACCTCACTCGGAGGAGCCCCGTGCCACCGACCGCCCGCCCGCGCCTCCCGCTCGCTCCCCTGCTCGCCCTCCTGCTCGCCCTCGGCGTCCTGCTCGTCCCGGGCGTCGCCGCCGCGAAGGGCGGCAGCGACGACGGAGCGGCATCCGACGACGGGGGCGGCGGGGCCGGCGGCGGCGCCGTGACCGCCGGGGACTTCGCCGTCACCGTCAACGGCCGGACCACCAACCCGACCGCCGGCAACGAGGCCCGGCTGCGGGACGTGACGCCCACCGGGCCGATCGCCGTCCGGGGCCGGCACGTCACCTTCACGATCGACCCGGCGACGCTCGGGGTCTACGCCTACACCCTGACCGGCGCGCCGGATCCGCAGCGCATGGTCACCGCGCCGACGGTCGTCTTCGCCTCGAAGGTGCCGCAGCTGACCGCAGCGCAGCTGCGCGGCGTCCGGATCACCGAGTTGCGGCTGCGCGACGGCGTCCTCGTCGCCGAGTTCTCGGCCGCCGGCGGGAAGTTCAAGGTCCAGGCCAAGGACGCCCCGCAGGGCGGCATCTTCCAGATGGAACAGGAGTTCGGCGGCCCGGTGGAGTACGTCCACACCCTCGGCCCGACGCTGTTCTTCTTCGTCAACGAGTTCACCGGGAAGATCAACTTCGGCGACGGCGTCGCCGGGGACGCGACGCACCAGATGCTGCTGGGCAAGGACAGCCCGCAGGTGGCCACGAAGCTGTACCAGGACGGGACGACGACCCGCTGGTCGGTGGCCTCCGGCGGCCGGATGGGCGGCGTGCTCGGCGAGGACGCGATCGAGCTGTCGGCCGGCGCGACCAACTGCACCACCGACTGTCAGGCCCGCAACCGCATCCAGGGCTCGGTCCCGGTGCCGCCGGACCCGGTGTCCCCCACCCCGATCGGCTGACCGACACACCCCGACGGGGGCGACCGGAGCTCCGGTCGCCCCCGTCGCACGTCCGGGACGCGGCACACCGTCGTCCTCCGCCACTACATTCGAGGGGTGACCTCGACGAGCCCGCTGCCCGACCCGGTGCTGCGCCGGCCCGACCCGGTGCCCGGTTCCGGTGGGCTGGTCGACCGGCACGGCCGCGTCGCCACCGACCTGCGCGTGTCCCTGACCGACCGCTGCAACCTGCGCTGCACCTACTGCATGCCGCCGGAGGGCCTGGACTGGCTGCCGAAGGTCGAGGTGCTGACCGACGACGAGATCGCCCGGCTGGTGCGCATCGGCGTGGAGCAGCTGGGCATCCGCGAGGTCCGCTTCACCGGGGGCGAACCGCTGCTGCGCCCCGGCCTGGTCGGCATCGTGCAGGCCGCCACCGCGCTCGCGCCGCGCCCCGAGGTCAGCCTCACCACCAACGCGATCGGCCTCGTGCGCATCGCCCCGGCGCTGGCCGCGGCCGGCCTCGACCGGATCAACGTCAGCCTCGACACCCTCGACCGCGACCGGTTCAAGCAGCTCACTCACCGCGACCGGCTCGACGACGTCCTGGCCGGTCTCGCCGCCGCCCGGGACGCCGGCCTGACCCCGGTGAAGGTCAACGCCGTCCTGCTGCACGGGATGAACGACGTCGACGCCGTTCCGCTGCTCGACTTCTGCCTGGAGCAGGGGTACCAGCTCCGGTTCATCGAGCAGATGCCGCTGGACGCCCACCACGCCTGGACCCGCGGCCGGATGGTCACCGCCGAGGACATCCTCGAGCGGCTCTCGGCGGCCCACACGCTCACCCCCGACACCGAGGAGCGCGGGTCGGCGCCTGCGGAGCGCTGGCTGGTCGACGGCGGCCCCGCGACCGTCGGCGTCATCGCCTCGGTGACCCGCTCGTTCTGCGGCACCTGTGACCGCACCCGGCTGACCGCCGACGGGCAGATCCGCAACTGCCTGTTCGCCCGCGAGGAGTCCGACCTGCGGACGCCGATGCGCGAGGGCGCGACCGACCAGGAGCTGGCCGACCGCTGGCGGATCGCCACGCTGGCCAAGCTGCCCGGGCACGGCATCGACGACCCGAGCTTCCTGCAGCCGTCCCGGCCGATGTCGGCGATCGGTGGCTGACGTGGCCGGGAGTGCAGCCGACCGCGAGGGCCGACGATGACATCGGTCACCGTGCGGTACTTCGCCGGGGCCCGCGCCGCCGCGGGCGTGGACACCGAGATCCGCACCGCGACCACGCTCGACGAGCTGATCGGGCAGATCGTGGACAGCCACGGCGAGAAGCTGGAGCGGGTGCTCACCGCCTGTTCGTTCCTCGTCGACGGAACGCAGACGCGGGACCGCGCGTTGGCCCTGGAACCCGGGGCGGTCGTCGACGTGCTGCCCCCGTTCGCCGGAGGATGACCCCCCGCTCGTGAAGGCGCTGCCTCACCATCGCCCGTCCCCTGAACTGACCGACCCCGCGAGGTCCCGCCGAGCCGGCAGCGTCCGATGATCGAGTGGTTGCTCGTCGCGGTCGGCGTCCTGCTCATCCTCGGCTGCGCCGGCTTCGTCGCCTTCGAGTTCGCGCTGGTCACCGTCGACCGCGCCACCGTGGAGCGTGAGGTCGAGGCCGGCCGGCCCCGGGCCGCCGGCGTCCTGACCTCGATGAAGACGCTGTCCACCCAGCTCTCCGGGGCCCAGCTCGGCATCACCGTGACCAACCTGGCGATCGGCTTCGTCGCCGAGCCGTCGATCGCCGCGCTGCTGCAGGGCCCGCTCGCCTCGATGGGCCTGTCCGGCGCGGCGGCCCGCTCGGTGTCGATCACCGTCGCGCTGGTCCTGGCCACCGTGCTGACCATGGTGTTCGGCGAGCTGGTGCCCAAGAACCTGGCGATCTCGGACCCGCTGCGGGTGGCCAAGGCCGTGTCCGGGTTCCAGCGCGGCTTCACCAAGTCCACCGCGCTGCTCATCCGGTTCCTCAACGGCTGGGCCAACGGCATCCTGCGCCGGGTCTTCGGCGTCGAGCCGCAGGAGGAGCTGGCGTCGGCCCGGTCGCCGGAGGAGCTGACCTCCCTGGTCCGCCGCTCGCGCACGGTCGGCACGCTGCCCGTCGAGACGGCGAGGCTGCTCGAGCGGGGGCTGGCCTTCGGCGAGCTGCGCGCCAGCGACGTCGCCACCCCGCGGATCCGGATGACCACCGTGCCGGTGGACGCCCCCGTCGCCGCCGTCCTGGCCACCGCACGGGAGTCCGGGCACTCCCGGTTCCCGGTGGTCGCCGGGGCCGGGGCCGACGACGTGGTCGGGATGGTCCACGTGAAACACGCACTGGCCGTCGCGCGGGACGAGCGGTCGACCGTGCCGGTCGAGCAGGTGATGATCGCGCCGCTGTTCGTCCCCACCTCCCGCCAGCTCGACGAGCTGCTCGTCGACCTGCGCCGCGGCGGGCTGCAGATGGCCGTCGTCATCGACGAGTACGGCGGCACGGACGGCGTGGTGACCGTCGAGGACCTCGTCGAGGAACTGGTCGGGGCGGTCTCCGACGAGCACGACGAGCTGCTCGAGCAGGAGGTCGTCGACCGCGGTGACGGCACCTGGTCGGTGTCCGGGCTGCTGCGTCCCGACGAGGTGAGCGCCCTGACCGGGCTCGCCGTCCCCGCCGACCGGCACTACGAGACGCTCGGCGGCCTCGTGCTGCACCACCTGGGCCGCATCCCGGAGCCCGGCGACCGGGTGACCGCGCTGCGCCAGCTCCCACCCGAGCTCGCCGCGGAGGCCGAGGGACACCCGGGCGGGGTCTGGGTCGAGGTCGAGACCCTCGACGGCACGCGCGTCGACCGCGCCCGCGTCGGCGCGATCCCCGCCGGGGACGAGACCGAGGAGGCCCCCCGTGGGTGACTGGACCGGAGTGCTCGTCGCCGTCGTCCTGCTGCTGGCCAACGCCTTCTTCGTGGGCGCGGAGTTCGCGCTGGTCTCCGCGCGGCGGTCGTCGATCGAGCCGCTGGCCGAGGCCGGCTCCCGTCGCGCCCGCACCACCCTGGCGGCGATGGAGCGGGTCTCGCTGATGATGGCCGGCGCCCAGCTCGGCATCACCGTCTGCTCGCTGGGCCTCGGGGCCATCGGCGAGCCCGCCGTCGCGCACCTGCTGGAGCCGGTGTTCGAGGCGCTGAGCGTGCCGGAGGCGCTGGTCCACCCGATCGCCTTCGTCATCGCGCTCACCGTCGTGGTCGCGCTGCACGTGGTGATCGGCGAGATGGTGCCCAAGAACCTGGCACTGGCCGGCCCGGACCGCGCGGCGCTGGCGCTGGCTCCCCCGCTGTCGGCGGTGGTGACCGTGCTCAAGCCGGTGATCGCCGGCCTCAACGCCCTGGCCAACGGCATCCTCCGGCTGCTCCGGGTGGACCCGAAGACCGAGGTCAGCAGCTCCTTCACCCGGGACGAGGTCGCGGGGCTGCTCGACCAGTCCCGGGCCGGCGGGCTGCTCGACAAGCGCGAGCACGACCTGCTCACCGGCGCGTTGTCGCTCGAGGACCGGGACACCCGGGCGGTGCTGATCCCGAGGGCGCAGCTGACCACGGTGTCGCCCGACGACGGCGCCCTGGCCGTCGAGCGGGCCGCGGCGCGCACCGGCTTCTCCCGCTTCCCGGTCGTCCGCGACGGCGAGTTCACCGGCTACGTCCACGTCAAGGACGTGCTGGTCGCCGACGGCGACCCCGAGGTACGGGTCGCCGACATCACCCGCCCGCTACCGCGGGTGCCGGCCACCGGCGACCTGCGCACCACGCTGCAGACGATGCAGGCCGACGGCGCGCAGTTCGCCGCGGTGACGGAGGGCGGCGCGGTGCTGGGCGTGGTGGCGCTGGAGGACATCCTCGAGGAACTGGTGGGCGAGATCCGCGACGCCGTGCACCGGTGATCCCGCGCGCGGAGGTGCTGCACCGGTGATCACGACACCGGAGAATGGCGGCATGAGCATCTGGGGCAGGGCCAGGGCGAAGGCCACCGAGCTGATCGGCCGCGCCGAGGAGGTCTACGGCGAGTCGCACGGCGACGAAGCGGCCAAGGCGGCCGGGGAAGCCCGCCGGCTCGAGGGGGAGGCCGAGGAGGAGGCCGCCGAGCGCGCCCCCCGCGACGACGGCGAGGCGCCTGCGCGACACTGACCGTGCCCGCCGCGCCGTACGCGCGGACCGAGGCCGTGCGCGGAGGGGGGCACCGGTCGCGATGGATCCAGAACCCGGGATCGCGGACGTGGTGCCGTGGCCGGACTTCGCCGCCGCCGCGTGCGGTGCCCTGCAGTTCCTGCACCAGCAGCTCGGCTGGGACGTCTGGACGGTCACCCGCGTCGTCGGTGACCGCCAGGTGGTGCTGCACGCCCACCCCGCGGAGGGGCTGCCACCGGGGGCGTCGCTGTCCTGGGAGGACAGCTTCTGCCGGCTCATGGTGGCCGGTGAGGCGCCGCGTGCGGCGACGGTGACCGCAGCGGTGCCGGAGTACGCCTCGCGCTCCCTCGGACCGGTCACCCGGGTGGCGGCCTACCTCGGCGTTCCGCTGGTGACCGCCGACGGCGAGCTGTTCGGCACCGTCTGCGCGGTGGGGTTCCGCGCCCGGCCGCGCAGCGCGAGCCGGGACCTCCCGCTCGTGGAGATGGTCGCGCGCATGCTGAGCACGCTCATGGCCGCCGGCCTGCGCCCGCCCGCACCGGACTCCTGATCGGCTCGGCCTCCGATGTGGCGCTCCGCGTCGGAACCGACGCGCAGCGCGCTCCTCCGCGGCGTTTCCCGATCGCGTGGTGCACGTCACGCCGCGACTCGGCCAGGCTGGGATCGACCGTGCAGCGTCGCACCGTCGTGGGCCCGGGCGCCGGGCCCCTCGCGGAGGCCCTCGACGGGCCGTCCTCCCCCTCGACCGTGCGGAGCCCAGCGATGACACGATCCGACGACCGATCCGCCCTGACCGACCCCACCGGCCTCCGCGAGTCCCCCGTACGGGCGTTCTCCGTCCAGATCCTCGCCGGCGGGCGCGTTCTCGCCGACGCCGACGTGCACCCCACCGACGGCACCGGCGTCGTCCACTCCGAGCTGCACGTCGCGTCCGGCCACCTGCCCGTGGGCACCCGGAGCCGGCTCGTCGACGCCGTCCTCGAGCACCCCGAGGTCGACAAGGCACAGCGCCTCGTGGTCACGATGCCGATCAGCGACACCGAGATGCTCGACCGGGTCCGGGAACGGACCGACGCGGTGGAGATGCACGCGGCCGGCGCGACGAAGATCGTGGAGGCCCGGCTGCTGCGCGCCGACTGACCACGGAGGGCTCGCTCCCGGTCGTGCCCTTCCGGTCGGAGCCCGGTGGTGCCAAGGTGGCGGCCAGACCCCCGCAGTCCCGTCCGGCGCGATGCGGCGCCGATCAGGAGGCACGGATGTCCAGGTCTGCCTTCCCCCGATCGTCCGTCCGCGCGACAGTGCTCGTGGCGGCCACTCTGGGCCTGGGGGCCGCGACCGTCGCCCCCGCGGCGGCCCACCCGCACGACGACGTCATCGTGCTCCCGGGCGCGACCTCGGCCGAGGGCATCGCCCACGGGGGCGGTGACACCTTCTACGCCGGGGACCTGTTCGCCGGGGACATCTTCCGCGGCGACCTCGGGCGGCGGACGGCGGAGTTGTTCATCGACGCTCCGGACGGCCGGATGGCCATCGGCATGTTCGCCGACCTCCGGCACGACCTGCTGTTCGTGGCGGGCGGCGGCGCCTTCCCCGGGGGCCCCAGCACGTCCCGTGGTCTCGGGTACGTGTACGACCTCTGCACGGGGAACACGGTCGCCGCCTACGAGTTCGGCGACCCGGGCACGTCCTTCGTCAACGACGTCACCGTCACCCCGGACGGCGCGTGGTTCACCGACAGTCTGGAACCCCGGCTGCACTTCGTCCCCGTCCGGCACGGTGAGCCGGGAACGGCACGCACCCTCGAGCTCACCGGCCCGGCGGCCGAGCGGCCCACGGACATCAGCCTCAACGGCATCGCCGCCACGCCGGACGGCGACACGCTGATCGTGGCGCACTCGGGAACCGGCCGCGTCTACACCGTGGACCCCGGCACCGGGGCGAGCGCCGAGATCGCCGGGGTCGACGTGCCGAGCGTGGACGGCATCCAGCTCGAGGGCCACGACCTCTGGGCCGTGCAGAACCAGCTGAACCAGGTGGTCCGTGCCCGGCTGAGCCCGGACCTGACCTCCGGGTCGATCGAGGAGACGATCACCGACGACGACTTCCAGATCCCGACCACGTTGATCGTGGTCGACGACGACCTGGCCGTGGTGAACGCCAAGTTCGACACCGGCATCCCCCCGACCGCGGACCGGTACGAGGTGGTGCTGGTCGAGCGGTGACCCGCCACCCGCGCCTCAGGGGCAGGCGACCCACTCCTCGTCGCCGTCGGTGAAGACCTGCCGCTTCCAGATCGGCAGCCGCTTCTTCACCTCGTCGACGAGCTCGGCGCAGGCGGCGAACGCCTGGCCACGGTGGGAGGCGCTGACCGCGCAGGCCAGCGCGACGTCGCCGATGCCGAGCATGCCGACCCGGTGGGAGACGGCGACGGCGTGCACGTCGGGCCGCGCGGCGAACTCCTGCGCCAGCTCCTCGATGACCGACTGCGCCGTCGGGTGGCCGACGTACTCCAGCTCGGTCACCGACCGGCCGCCGTCGTGGTCACGGACGACGCCGGAGAAGGAGACGACCGCGCCGGCCGCCTTGTCCGCCACGGCGTCCTCGTGCTCGGCGACCGAGAGCGGCGCGTCGACGACTCGGGCGATCACGGCGCCGACGGTACCCCGGGGTCCGGGCCCGGAGGCGGGACGTCGAGGTCGGTGGGGTCCGCCAGGCCCGTGCAGTCGACCTCGGTGACGGGGTGGGCCGCGAGGTAGCGGCGGGCACCCTCGTCGCCGGTCGCGGTCTCGGCCACCCCCGCCCAGTGCTCGCGGCCGAGGAGGACGGGGTGCCCGCGGACGCCGTCGTAGGTGGCGATCGCCAGCGCGTCCGGTGCCGCGTGCGAGGCCAGGCGCTCCAGGGCCACGGTGGTCATGCCCGGCATGTCGACCAGCAGCACGAGCGCGGCCTCGACCCGTCCCGGCCAGCCGCGCAGCCCCTCCAGCCCGGTCCGCAGGGACGACGCCATGCCCGTCTCCCAGTCGCGGTTGGCCAGCACCGTCGCGCCGTCCAGGTCCGCGGTGCGCCACACGTCGACCGCCCGGGCGCCCAGCACGACCAGGACGGGGTCGCACACCGCCCGCGCCGTCGCGACCGCCCGCTCGACCAGCAGGCTGCCCTCGTACTCGACCAGCGCCTTCGGCATCCCGTACCGGCGGCCGCCCCCGGCGGCGAGGACGAGCCCTGCGACTGCGCTCATGGCCCCAGCCTCTCAGCGGGCGTAGACGGCCACCTCCGAGGCCTTCACCGTGGCCCAGACCGCCGACCCCGGGGCCAGGCCGAGCTCGGCGAAGGCGGTCGCGGTGACGTCGGCGACCAGCGGCACCTCGCCGTCCAGCTCGCAGCGGACCGTCGCGCCGTGCGGGGTGGCCGACACCAGCCGCAGCGGCCACACGTTGCGCGGGCTGCCGTGCGGAGCGCTGAGGTAGAGCGCCACCGACTCGGGCCGGACGGCGACGAACACCGGCCCGGCCGTCTCCTCGGCCACCGCGACCGCGCCGCCGCCCTCCAGCCGCACTGTGGACCCCGCGCCGGTGCCTGGCAGGAGGGCGAGGCCGACCAGCCGCGCCACGTAGTCGGTGCGCGGGTGCCGGCTGACGTCGGCCGGGGTGCCGGCCTGGACGACCCGCCCCTCCTCGACGACGACCACCCGGTCGGCCAGCGCCATCGCGTCGACCGGGTCGTGCGTCACCAGCACGGTGCTGCCGGCGAACGCGGCGAGGTGCCGGCGCAGCTCCGCGCGGACGACCAGCCGGGTGCGGGCGTCCAGCGCCGACAACGGCTCGTCGAGCAGCAGGACGGCGGGGTCGCCGACCAGCGCGCGGGCCAGCGCGGCCCGCTGCGCCTGCCCCCCGGAGAGCTGGCCGGGCCGGCGGTCGCCGAGATCGGCCAGCCCGACCCGCCCCAGCCACTCCCCCGCCGCCGCCCGCGCCGCGGCCTTCCGCAGCCCCCGGGTGCGGAGCCCGAAGGCCACGTTGTCGGTGACCGTCAGGTGCGGGAAGAGCAGGTGGTCCTGGAAGACCATGCCCAGCCGGCGCTCGTGGGCGGGCACGTGCACCCCGGCCGCGACGTCGTCCCAGACGTCGCGGCCGTCGACCGCCACCCGGCCGCCGTCGGGTGGCAGCAGCCCGGCCAGCACCCGCAGCAGCGTGGACTTGCCCGCTCCGTTCGGGCCGAGGACGGCGAGCACCTCCCCGTCGGCGACGTCGAGGTGCAGGTCGACGGTGAGCGCGCCGCGGGCCACGGTGATCGAGGCCGCGAGGCTCATGCCGCGGTTCCGGCGCGGGACAGCCAGCGGTCGCGGAGGAGCAGCAGCGTGGCGAGGGAGACCACGAGCAGCACGAGGGAGAGGACGATCGCCGCCTGCGGGTCGCGCTGCAGCGCCAGGTACACGGCCAGCGGCATCGTCTGCGTCGTCCCCGGGAAGTTGCCGGCGAAGGTGATCGTGGCGCCGAACTCGCCGAGCGCGCGGGCCCAGCAGAGCACGGCGCCCGCGGCGATGCCCGGGGACACGAGCGGGAGGGTCACCCGGCGGAACGTCGTCCACCGGTCGGCCCCGAGGGTTGCCGCGGCGTCCTCGAACCGCGCGTCGGCCGCCCGCAGCGCCCCCTCGACGCTGATGACGAGGAACGGCATCGCCACGAACGTCTCGGCGATCACCACCGCCGTCGTGGTGAACGGGATCGTGACGTCGAAGCCCTGGTCCAGCCAGCGGCCGACGATCCCCTGCCGGCCCAGCACGAGGAACAGCGCGACCCCGCCGACGACCGGCGGCAGCACCAGGGGGACCGTGACCAGGGCGCGCAGCACCGACCGGCCCCGGGCCCGCGAGCGGGCCAGCACCCAGGCCAGCGGCACACCGAGCACGAGCGAGACCGCGGTGGCCAGCGTCGCCGACACCAGGGAGAGGCGCAGCGCCTCGCCGACGGCCGGGTCCGCCAGCTGCGCGGGCAGGTCCGTCCACGGCGTGCGGACGACGAGGCCGAGCAGGGGCAGGACGAGGAAGGCGACGGCGATCGAGGCGGGGACGAGCAGCGGCAGCGGGACCCCGGCCCCCCGTCGTCTCACGGGGTGCGGAAGCCGGCGTCGGCCAGCGCCTGCTGCCCGCTCTCGGACCGCACCAGGTCGACGAAGGCGGCGGCCGCCGCGGGGTTGGGGGCGTCGGCCAGCGTGCAGATCGGGTAGTCGTTCACCGCGTCCTCGGCCTCGGGGAAGTCGAGGCCCTCGACCGCGTCACCGGCCGCGGTGACGTCGGTGGTGTAGACCAGCGCGGCGTCGACCTCGCCGAGCTCGACCTTGGTCAGCGCCGCCCGCACGTCCTCCTCCAGGGTGTCGGGCACGGCGGTGACGCCCGCTGCGGCGAAGACGTCGTCGGCGGCCGCGCCACAGGGCACCTCCGGCGCGCAGACCGCGAGCGTCAGGTCCTCCCGCCCGAAGTCGGCCAGGCCGGACACCCCGGCGGGGTTGCCCGCGGGAACGGCGATCTGCAGCACGTTCGCGGTGAAGACCACGGGGTCCTCCGCCTGCAGCCCCGCCTCGGTGAGCACGGTCATCTGCGCCTGGTTCGCCGAGGCGAAGACGTCCGCCGGCGCCCCCTGGGTCAGCTGCGTGGCCAGCGCGGAGCTGCCGGCGAAGTTGAACTGCACGTCGAGGTCGGGGTTGTCCTGCCCCAGCTGGTCGCCCAGCTCGGTGAAGACGTCGGTGAGCGAGGCGGCCGCGAAGACGGTGAGCGTGCCGGTCAGGCCGCCGTCCCGGCCCTCCCCGCCGCCGTCGGTGGCACCGGACTGCGCGGTGCCGCAGCCGGTCAGCAGGAGCGCCGCGAGGACGAGGGAGGCAGGAGTCCGCACCCGCGGCACACTAGACGAGGTGCGCCCGCATCTGCGGGTGTACGACGCGCGCTCGTGTCCGAGCCCTCGGTCGGTCAGGGGACGTCGACGCTGACCTGGGTCGCCTTCACGGTCGCGACCGCGCGCACGCCGACGTCGAGGCCGAGCTCGTCCGCGGCCTCGCGGGACATCAGCGAGACCACCCGGAACGGCCCGGCCTGGATCTCGACCTGGGCCATCACGCCGTCCCGGACGACGCGCGTGACGATGCCGGTCAGCCGGTTGCGGGCCGAGGAGTGCCGCGTGGCACCCGGCTCGGGCGCCTCGCGCAGCTGCGCGGCGACGCGGGCCAGATCGGCGCCGTCGATGTGCGCCGGCCCGCCTCCCTCCCGCGAGGCCGGGAGCCGGCCGCCGTCGATCCAGCGGCGCACCGTGTCGTCGCTGACCCCGAGCAGCTCGGCGGCCTCGGCGATGCGGTAGGAGGCGGCCACGCCGCACCCTAACCCCGCACCTGCGGCGTCCCGCGCGTTCCGGTTCGGCAGGTGCGGACCTGTGGACAGCGCTCCGTCGTCCACAGGACGAGCCGGGCTCCGTCGCAGCGGCCGGGCACCATGCGGGCCATGGCTACCGACCCCGCGGACGACGCCTGGCTCCGCGAGCTGCTGCTGCACGGCGACTGGCCGGCCGATCTCCGCCACACCGGGGAGACGGCCGCCGTCCTGGCCGAACGCGACCCCGCGGTCGACCGGACCGGTGGCGCGACGAGGGCGCTGCTCGCCGCCCTCGACGACGCCTGGGAACGCGGCTGGCAGCCCGCCGACGTGGTGCACGTGATCGGTCGGGGGGCGACAGCTCGGGCGCGGACGCTGACCCTGGCACTCATCGCGGAGGACGCCCGGGTCCGGGACGCCGCGTCGCGGGCGCCGGAGGGGTGGCTCGAGCAGCTGCGCGAGCTGGGTGCCCTGCGCCCCGGCGACGCCGACGTCGTCGGCGTCGTCGGCGCCTGGCACCGGGCGGAGCGGCGGTCGGCCGCCGACGCGTGGCGGGTCGTCCTGGTGCTCGCCTCCGCGCTGCGCAGGCTGGCCCGCATCGAGCAGCTGGTGCCGCCCCCGTCCCGCTGGGGGCCGGGCACCGGAGGCACGGGGCCGGCCGGCGCCGAACGCACCCGGACGCCGGACGACGGGCGGGTGCTCCGGCGCATCCGCGGCCTCCTGGCCAAGGCGGAGTCGAGCGACTTCCCCGACGAGGCCGGGGCCCTGACCGCCAAGGCGCAGCAGCTCATGACCCGCCACGCCGTCGACGCCGCGCTGCTGGACGCGGAGGCCGGTCCGTCGGCCGGAGCCGGGATCGGCACCCGCCGCGTGCACGTCGACGACCCGTACGTGCGTGCGAAGATGCAGCTCCTGGGCGCGGTGGCCGACGCCAACGGCGTGCGCCTGGTCTGGTACCAGGGCCTCGGGATCGCGAACCTGGTGGGCGCAGCCCCGGACCTGGCCGCGGTGGAGCTGCTGTTCACGTCCCTGCTGCTCCAGGCCTCCCGGGCGCTCGCGTCGGCGGAGAGGGACGCGGGACGGGGCGCGGCGTCGCGCGCCTTTCGGCGGGCCTTCCTGCTGGGCTATGCGCACCGCGTGGGCGAACGGCTCACGGCCGCCCGCGAGCGCGCCACGACGCAGGCCGCCGCCGAGCGCGGCGCTGATCTGGTGCCGGTCCTCCGGCGCCGGGCGGAGGCTGTCGACGCGGTGGTCACCGAGTTGTTCCCGCGGGTACGCAGCAGCCGGAGCCGCGGATCGGTCGACGGCGGCGGCTGGTACGCCGGCCGGGCAGCGGCCGACCGCGCCGACGTCGGCCCGCGGCGGCCCTCGGTGCGCTGACCCGGGGTCGACGCCCGGCCCAGGTCCCCTCGCGTCCGCCGCGCCGCCTCCTCGAGCCCGCCGGTCCCCGCCGCTCCCGGCGCACCGCGCCACGTTCCCGCGGGGACGTCACACCCCTGTGACCAGCGGCCTCTGTCGTGGCACCCAGCCCCTCGAAGACACCGGTGACGAGCTGACCGGCGTTCCCGCCGGAACGCCGGTCAGCACACCCGGTCACGCGAGGCGGTCGTCGTGACCAGGACCGCACCGCGGGTCGTTTGCCGATCACACCACCCGGGGAGTGGGTGCCGGTGCCCCGCAACGACGAGACCAACCCCGCCGGGGCGTCCGCCTCCGTCCGCACCCGCCGCATCCGGGAGGTCGCTCGCGAGCTGCTCGGCTTCGAGGACTTCCGGCCCGGCCAGGAGGAGGCCATGAAGTCGGTCGTCTCGGGGCGCGACACCCTCGCGGTGCTGCCGTCGGGGGCCGGGAAGTCCGCCGTCTACCAGGTCGCCGGACAGCTGACCGACGGTCCGGTGCTCGTCGTCTCGCCGCTCATCGCCCTGCAGCGCGACCAGGTCGACCGGCTCGACGAGCTGGACGGCCTCGACGGCGAGGCGGCGCAGCTGAACTCGGCCCTCTCCGCCGGCGACCAGCGGGGCGCGCTCGAGGGGCTCCGTGACGGAACGGTCCGCCACCTCTTCCTCGCACCCGAGCAGCTGACCAAGCCCGAGGTCGTCGAGGCGATCGCCGACACCCACCCGGCGCTGGTCGTCGTCGACGAGGCGCACTGCGTGTCGGCCTGGGGGCACGACTTCCGCCCCGACTACCTGCGGCTGGGGTCGGTCATCGAGCAGCTCGGCCATCCCACCGTGCTCGCGCTGACCGCCACCGCCGCGCCCCCGGTGCGCGCGGAGATCGTCGAGCGGCTGGGCATGCGGAACGCGAACACCGTCGTCGCCGGCTTCGACCGCCCGGAGATCCGGCTGGAGGTCGAGCAGCACGCCGACGCGCACGGCAAGCACCATGCGGTGCTCGACCGGGTGCTCGCCGAGGTCGGCGAGGGACACGTCCCGGGGATCGTCTACAGCGCCACCCGGAAGGGCACCGAGGAGCTCGCCGCCGCGCTCACCGACCGGGGGCTGCGGGCCCGCCCCTACCACGCGGGCCTCCGGAAGGCCGACCGCGACGACGCCCAGCGGGCGTTCATGGACGACGAGCTGGACGTCGTCGTCGCGACGACGGCGTTCGGCATGGGCATCGACAAGCCCGACACCCGTTTCGTCGTCCACGCCGAGCCCGCCGACTCGGTGGACAGCTACTACCAGGAGATCGGTCGCGCCGGGCGGGACGGCGAGCCGGCACTGGCGGTGCTGGTCTACCGGCAGGAGGACCTCGGGCTGCGCAGGTTCTTCGCCGCCGGCGTCCCCGCCGAGGAGGAGCTGCAGCAGGTCGCCGGGCTGGTCGGGGCGGCGGAGGCCGCCGGGCTGGACGGCGGCGTCGACGTCCGGCAGCTGCGCGAGGAGACCGGCCGCGGCGCCACCCCGCTGGCCCGCGACCTGAACCTGCTGGAGCAGGTGTCGGCGGTGGTGCTCGACGAGGAGGGCGCCGCGCACCGGGCCGAGAGCGCCCCGGCCCCCGGGGAGGCGGCCGCCGCCGCCCGCGAGCTGGCCGAGCACCACGAGCGGGTCGACCAGAGCCGCGTGGAGATGATGCGCGGCTACGCGGAGACCACCGAGTGCCGGCGACAGTTCCTCCTCGGCTACTTCGGCGAGCAGCTGGAGAAGCCGTGCGGCAACTGCGACAACTGCTCCGCCGGCTCGTCCCAGGAGCAGCCCGGGGCCGACGACGCCGACACGCCGTTCCCCGCGCAGACGGCGGTCCAGCACGCCGAGTGGGGGCCGGGCGTGGTCATGCGGGTGGAGGACGACCGGGTCGTCGTCCTGTTCGAGGAGGTCGGCTACAAGACCCTCGGGCTCGCCGCCGTCCTCGGCAACGACCTCCTCGCGCGCCGCGACTGACGACTTTCCGCGCCGAAAGTCCCAGCTCGGCCTGCGGAACGCGGGCGACGACGTGATCATCGAGCTCGAGACCGGGTGGATCGCCCCCCGGCGGGAGGAGTTGACGGGTGAAGGTCCTCGGCATCAACGCGCTCTACCACGACCCGGCCGCGGCTCTGGTCGTCGACGGCCAGGTGGTCGCCGCCGCGGAGGAGGAGCGGTTCAGCCGCCGCAAGCACGGCAAGCGGCCGCTGCCGTGGAGCGCCTGGGAACTGCCCGAACTGTCGGCCGCGTGGGTGCTGGCCGAGGCCGGGCTCACCCCCGCCGACCTGGACGCCGTCGCCTACTCGTTCGACCCGCGCCTGATGCCGAGCCCCGAGGAGACCGGGCTCCACGACGAGGGCGACGTCATGCGGAAGATGTACGCCGAGAAGGCGCCGTCCTTCCTCGCCCACCACCTGCCGGGGCTGACCGAGGACCGGGTCCGCTTCGTCCCCCACCACGTGGCGCACGCGGCGTCGGCCGGGCTCGCCGCGCCGTACCCGACCAACTCCGTGCTGGTCCTCGACGGCCGCGGCGAGGCGGTGAGCCACCTCGCCGGGCGGTACGTCGACGGCCGGCTGGAGGTGCTCGCCAGCCAGGCGCTCCCGCACTCCCTGGGTCTGCTCTACGAGGACCTCACCGAGCACCTGGGCTTCCTGCGCAGCTCCGACGAGTACAAGGTCATGGCGATGGCCTCCTACGGGAAGCCGCGCTTCGCCGGCGAGCTCGAGTCCTACGTGCACGCCACGGGCGACGGCGGGTTCCGCACCGAGCGGATCGACTTCACCGAGTTCGCCCCCCGGCTGGGCAAGGGCGACGAGTGGACCGAGGCGCACGCCGACCTCGCCGCCAGCGTCCAGCTGCGGCTGGAGGAGACGATGCTCGACCTCGCCCGCTGGCTGCACGGCCGGACGGGCGACACCGCGCTCACCCTGGCCGGCGGCGTCGCGCTCAACTGCGTCGCCAACAGCCGGATCCACGCGGAGGGGCCGTTCGACCACGTGTGGGTGCAGCCGGCCGCCGGCGACTCCGGCACCGCCCTCGGCGGCGCGATGGCCGTGGCGACCGAACTGGGCGACGTGACCGCGCCCATGCCCGGCGCCGACCTCGGCCGCGGCTGGACCGACGAGGAGATCGAGACCTGGCTGATCACCGCGGCCATCGACTACGAGCGGCCGCACGACGTCGCCGACGCCGTCGCCGAGGTGCTCGCGAACAACGGGATCGTCGCCTGGTTCCAGGGCCGCAGCGAGTACGGCCCGCGCGCCCTGGGCCACCGGTCGCTGCTCGCCCACCCCGGCTTCGAGGCCAACCTCGAGCGGATGAACAACGTCAAGGGCCGCGAGCAGTTCCGGCCGGTGGCACCGATGGTGCTGGCCGAGCGCGCGGCGGACATCTTCGCCCGGGGCCCGATCCCGTCGCGGTACATGCTCTTCGTCCACGACGTGCACCCCGACTGGCGGGAGCGGATCCCGACGGTCACCCACGTCGACGGGACGGCGCGGATCCAGACCGTCGACCGCACCGAGGAGCCGCTGGTCGCCCGCATGCTCGAGTGCTTCGAGCGGCGCACTGGACTCCCGGTCGTGGTCAACACCAGCCTGAACACCGCCGGCCGGCCGATGGTCGACGACCCGCGGGACGCCCTGGAGTGCTTCGGCTCCGCGCCGGTGGACCTGCTGGCGATCGGCCCGTTCGTCGTCCGCCGGCCCCGGGCCACCGCGCGCTGAACCGCCCTCCCCGCCGGCGCCGAACACACCGGTGTCGGGGCCGGATCTGCCAGGTATCGGTTCGGCAACGGTCGTCCCCCGGACGGGGGACGACCGTTACGGCGTCCGGACCAGGGGTATTCCGGCCCCGGACCGTCCGAGAAAGGGCGGACCGACGAACTCTGGGAGGAACCCCATGTCCGCTGCACGCGACACCACCGGCGCCGGCCGCGGGGCCATGACCTGGCCCCAGATGCTGGCGCTGGCCTTCGGCGCGATCTACCTGCTCATCGGCATCATCGGCTTCTTCATCACCGGCTTCGGGGACTTCTTCGGCAACGAGGCCGGCACGCCGCACCACGTCGACGAGAACCTGCTCGGCTTCATGATCAACCCGGCGCACAACGTGGTGCACATCCTCATCGGTGTCGCGGGGCTGGTCCTGGGCCGCACGCTCGCCGGGGCGCGCACCTACGGCTGGCTGCTCGCCGTCGGCTACGGCGCGGCATTCGTCTACGGGATCTTCGCCGTCGGCACGGAGTGGGATGTCCTCAACCTCAACTGGGCCGACAACATCCTGCACCTGCTGACCGCGGTCGTGGGTCTGGTCATCGCGTTGGGCCCGGTCCGGACGGCCGTGGGCGGCCGTTCCACGCGGGTCTGACCCCAACCTCCACGGCCCCGGAGGCCGGGCTCCCACAGGGGGGTCCGGCCTCCGGCGTCTCCGGCACGGCGGTGCGGTCGTACGACGGTGCGGCGGGTGGGTATGCGACGAAGGTCCAATCCGCATCCGGGGGCCGTTCCCGCACGGCGTGGGAGAGAGTGGTCAGCCAACCGACACGGCGCCATCCCGTCCGCATGGAGGAGCCGCCATGCCCGCAGCCGACGGGGCGGCCCCGATGACCGCACCCCGGACGCTCGCTCTCGCCGTGGGCGCCTTCTACACCCTGCTCGGGATCGCCGGCTTCGGGGTCACCGGCTTCGAGGGCGCCGCGGAACACACCGGCCACCAACTGCTCGGCGTCGCGGTGCACCCGACGCACAACCTCGTGCACCTGGTCGTCGGCATCGTCGGCCTCGCCCTGGCCCGCCGGCCGTACGGCGTCCCTGCCTTCGGCTGGGTGCTGCTCCTGGGCTTCGGCGCGTCCTTCGTGTACGGGCTCGTGGCCACCGGCGCGTCGTGGGACCTGCTGGGGCTGGACTGGGCGAACAACTGGGTGCACCTCGTCAGCGCCCTCATCGGCCTGGGGCTGACGCTGGTCCCGCCGGACCGGGAGACGACCCCCTGGGACTGACCCGCGACGGGACGGCGGTCGGTCCTCCCCTCTACGTTGCCAGGATGGACTTCGCCCTCTCCGCTCGAGCCGAGGACGTCTGCGGCCGGATGTGGGACTTCATGCGTCAGCACGTCTTCCCCGCGGAGCCGGTCTACGACCGGTGGCGGGCCGAGCGTGGCCACGACGACCACGGGCACCCCCCGGTGCTGGAGGAGCTCAAGGCCGAGGCACGCCGGCGGGGCCTGTGGAACCTCTTCTCCCCCGAGCTGGGCGGGCTGACCAACCTGGAGTACGCCTCCGTCGCCGAGATCATGGGCTGGAGCCCGACCATCGCCCCGGAGGCGACCAACTGCGGCGCTCCGGACACCGGCAACATGGAGACGCTCATGCTGTTCGGGACGCCCGAGCAGAAGGAGCGCTGGCTCGAGCCGCTGCTCGCCGGCGAGATCCGCTCCGGCTTCGCGATGACCGAGCCCGACGTCGCGTCCTCGGACGCGCGCAACATCCAGACCTCGATCGTCCGCGACGGCGACGACTACGTGATCAACGGGCACAAGTGGTGGACCAGCGGCGCCGCCGACGAGCGCTGCCAGGTCTTCATCGTCATGGGCAAGACCGATCCGGACGGCGCCCCGCACCGGCAGCAGTCGATGGTCCTCGTCCCGCGGGACACCCCGGGCCTGGAGATCGTCCGGCACCTGCCCGTGTTCGGCTTCCAGGACCAGCACGGCCACTCGGAGATCGTGCTCACCGACGTCCGGGTGCCGGCGACCAACGTGCTGGCCGGCGAGGGTGACGGCTTCATGATCGCGCAGGCCCGCCTGGGGCCCGGTCGCATCCACCACTGCATGCGCGCCCTCGGGATGGCCGAGCGGGCCCTGGCGCTGATGGTCACGCGGGCGCAGAGCCGGGTCGCGTTCGGACGGCCGCTCGCCGAGCAGGGCACCGTCCGCGAGCTGATCGCGCTGTCCCGCCTGGAGATCGACCAGGCCCGGCTGCTCGTGCTCAAGACCGCCGACCTGATCGACCGGTACGGCGCGAAGGGCGCCCGGACGGAGATCGCGGGCATCAAGGTGGTCGCTCCCCGGGTGGCCTGCGCGGTGATCGACCGCGCCATCCAGGTGCACGGCGGGGCGGGGGTCAGCAACGACACCGTGCTGGCCCGGTTCTACGCCGCGGCCCGCACGCTGCGCATCGCCGACGGTCCGGACGCCGTCCACCTGCGCTCGGTCGCCCGCGAGGAGCTGGCCCGGGAACGCCCCCACACCGGCTGACCGCACCCAGCGCCGAGGGGGCGTACCGGTCAGGGAGCGAGCGTGCCGCCGAAGCCGCCGCCGGCCAGCTTCGCCATGAGCTGGGTGCGGTCCAGGCCCACGGCGTCGAGGGCGGCGCCGTCCCGGTCGGTGTCGATCTCGTCGGGCAGCTGGGCGTCCACCCGGTCCGCGGTGTCGTTGTCGCCCTCGGTGCGCAGCACCCGCAGCAGCTCCTGCTTGTCCAGCTTCACGTCTGACCTCCGCTCGGTCGTCGACCGTCGTCGTCCAGCGTGCGGTGCGCGCCGGTGACCTGCAACGTCGTCAGCGGCGCTGCGCCCGCCGGTACAGGAGAGCGGCGGCACCGGCGAGGACGGCGCCGAGGAACAGCTGGGCGACGCCGACGCCGGCCTGGTCGCTGGCGAACCAGGTGACCGAGGAGACCAGCAGGACGACGGCGATCCCGGCGGCGAGCAGGGCGACCAGCCGTTCGCGGCGGTCCACCGGTCCGGGAGTGCTCATGCCGCGACCCTAGGCCCTTGTCATGCAAGTAATCACTTGCGTATCGTTCGGCTGTGGGCGACGTGTTCAAGGCCCTCGCGGACCCCACCCGGCGGGCGATCCTCGACGAGCTCCAGGAGCGGGACGGCCAGACCCTGTTCGAGCTGTGCACCCGGCTGATCACCAGGCACGGGCTGACCTCGAGCCGGCAGGCGGTCTCGCAGCACCTGGACGTGCTCGAGGAGGCCGGCCTGGTGCTGACCCGCCGCGAGGGCCGCTACAAGTTCCACCACCTGGACACCACGCCCCTGCGGGCCATCACCGAGCGGTGGCGGCCGCAACACCGAGGAAGCACTCCCGAGGAGGACCCGTGCGGATCACCCTGACCAGCGTGCTGGTCGACGACCAGGACAAGGCGCTGCGCTTCTACACCGAGGTGCTCGGCTTCGTGAAGAAGACCGAGCTGCCGCTCGGGGAGCACCGGTGGCTCACCGTCGTCTCCCCGGAGGACCCCGACGGCGTGGAGCTCGTCCTGGAGCCCGGCGAGCACCCCGCGGTGCGGCCGTTCAAGGAGGCCCTGGTCGCCGACGGCATCCCGTTCACCTCGTTCACCGTGGCCGACGTGCACGAGGAGTACGAGCGGCTGCGCGCGCTCGGCGTCCGGTTCACCCAGCAGCCGACCGCCATGGGTGGGGTCACCACCGCCGTCCTCGACGACACCTGCGGCAACCTCCTGCAGATCCACGCGGCGTGAGCGGTCACCCGGCCGGGGCGACCGGGCTCCGGCCGGCGGCCAGCCGGTCGCGCTCGGCCGGCCAGCGCCGCACCGCGTCGCTGAGCTCGGCGTGCAGGAAGGTCATGAAGTCGCAGGTCTCCGCCAGCCGCCGGCCGCCCGGCCGGTCCGCGCCCAGGGCGGCCACCCCCTCGGCGACGGTCTCCCCGAAGCGACGCAGCGAGTGCAGCTCCGCGGACATGAAGCGGGACCAGAGGTCGCGGTCGTCGAGGACGTAGAGGTCGCTGCGCGTCCCCGGCTCGCGCTCCCGGGCGAAGAAGCCGACCTGCACGAGGTAGCGGACCGCGCCACTGATCGCCGCGGGGCTCACCCCGAGGCCCCGGGCGAGGTCACCGGCCGTGTAGGCGTCGGCGTCGTCGGCCAGGGCGTAGGCCAGCACGCGCGCCGGCATGGGCGCCATCCCGGCCTCCCGCAGGACCAGCGCGAAACGCTCCACGAAGCGGAGCAGCGTGATCCGCTCACCGTCGTCCGCCACGCCGTCCGCCCTCCGCTCGCCGCACCTGCCGGTGATCACGGTAGGCCACGCTGCACAACATTCACAACTTCGTGAACCGTGTGTAGCTTCGACCGCATGGACACCGCCATCGTGGTCTCCGGTCTCATCAAGACCTTCGGCAGCACCCGCGCCCTCGACGGCCTCGACCTCGAGGTCGCCCACGGCGAGGTGCACGGCTTCCTCGGTCCCAACGGCTCGGGGAAGTCCACCACCATCCGCGTCCTGCTCGGGCTGCTGCGCGCCGACGCCGGCCGGGTGCGCCTGCTGGGCGGCGACCCGTGGGCCGACGCCGTCGAGCTGCACCGCCGGCTCGCCTACGTGCCCGGCGACGTGACGCTGTGGCCGGGCATCACCGGCGGCGAGGCGATCGACCTGCTCGGCCGGCTGCAGGGCGGGCTGGACCCCGCGCGCCGGGCGGAGCTGCTCGAGCGCTTCGACCTCGACCCGCGCAAGAAGGCGCGGGCCTACTCGAAGGGCAACCGGCAGAAGGTGGCGCTGGTGGCCGCCCTCGCCTCCGACGCCGAGCTGTACGTCCTCGACGAGCCCACCTCGGGCCTGGACCCGCTGATGGAGGCGGTGTTCCAGGAGGAGGTGCGCCGGCTGCGCGCCGACGGCCGCACCGTGCTGCTGTCCAGCCACATCCTCGCCGAGGCCGAGGCGCTCTGTGACCGGGTGAGCCTCATCCGGCACGGACGGACGGTGCAGAGCGGCAGCCTGGCCGAGCTGCGCCACCTGACCCGCACCACGATGACCGTGCAGACCCTGCGGCCGGTGAGCGGGCTGGAGTCGCTGCCCGGCGTCCACGACCTGGCCCGCGCCGACGGGCGGGTGCGGTTCGACGTGGACACCGACGCCCTCGACGCCGTCGTCCGGCACCTCGGCGACTTCGGGGTCACGGCGCTGACCAGCACCCCGCCGACCCTGGAGGAGCTCTTCCTCCGCCACTACGGCGAGGACCTCGCCGAGCTCGAGGCGGTGCGGTCGTGAGCGCGGTCGCCCTCGCCGGGACCGGTCCGCTGGTCCGCTTCGCGCTGCGCCGGGAGCGGGTGCGGCTGCCGGTGTGGATCGCGGTGGCCGCCGGGCTGGTCGCCACCCAGTCGGTCTCCAGCCAGGCGGTGTACGACTCGCCACAGGACCTCGCCGCCTACCAGGCCTCGGTCGGCAGCAACGCCGCCACGATCGCGCTGGCCGGGCCGCCGGTCGGCCTGGACACCGTCGCGGGCACCGTCGCCTTCGAGATCTCCGCGTTCGTCGTCCTGGTCGTGGCGCTCATGGCCATGACCACCACCGGGCGGCTCACCCGCGGCGACGAGGAGGCCGGCCGCACCGAGCTGGTGCGGGCCACCCGGGTGGGCCGGCACGCCCCGCTGGCCGCCGCCGTGCTGGTCTCCGGGCTGGCCTGTGTCGCGACCGCGGTGGCCATCGGCGCCGTGGCCACCGCGACCGGGCTGCCGGCCCGGGGCTCCTCCCTGCTCGGGGCATCCATCGGGGCCGCCGGTCTGGTGTTCACCGCCGTCGCCGCGGTCGCCGGCCAGGTCACCGGCTCCACCCGCGCCGCCCACGGCATCGTCGGAGCCGTCTTCGCCGTCGCCTTCGTGCTGCGTGCGGTGGGTGACATCGAGGGCAGCGCGGTCGTGTGGACCTCGCCGATCGGCTGGGCCCAGGCCGTGCACCCCTACTCCGACGACCGGGCCTGGCCGCTGCTGGTCTGCCTCGCCGCCACCGCCGCCCTCCTGGTGGGCGCCGTCGCGCTGCTCGACCGCCGGGACCTCGGCGCCGGCCTGGTGCCGCCGCGCCCCGGCCCGGCGTCGGCACACCGGTCGCTGCGCTCGCCGTTGGGGCTGGCGCTGCGCCTGCACCGCGGGTCGCTCGTCGGCTGGGCCGTCGGCCTGACCCTGCTCGGGCTGGTCTACGGCGGCCTGGCCGAGTCGGTGGAGACGCTGTTCGCCGACAACCCGGAGGCCCGCGCGTTCCTCCCGGACGCGGCCAGCCTGGTCGACGCCTACCTGGCGACGACGCTGGCGATCAACGCCCTGCTCGCCGGCGCGTACGCCGTCTCCGCGGTGCTGCGCGCCCGGGCCGAGGAGTCGGCCGGCCGGGCCGAGCCGGTCCTGGCCACGGCCACCAGCCGCACGGCCTGGCTGGGCAGCCACGCGACCGTCGCACTGCTGGGCTCCGCGCTGCTCGTGGGACTCTCGGGCGCGGCGACGGGGCTGACGCGGGCGGCCGCCACCGGGGACGGCGGCGAGTTCGGCCGGCTGCTCGCGGCCGCGCTCGGCTACCTGCCCGCGGTCTGGGTGATGGCCGGCGCCGCGCTGGCGCTGTCGGGGCTGCTGCCGCGGGTGGCGGCCGCGGCGGCCTGGGTGGTGGTCGCCTACGTCGCGGTCACCACGATGCTCGCCGGCTCGCTCGACTGGCCGGCCTGGGCCGACGACCTGTCCCCGCTGAGCTGGACGCCGGCGGTGCCGATCGAGCCGTGGACGGCGCTGCCGCTCGCCGTCCTCACCGCCGTCGCCGCGGGGCTGCTGGCCCTGGGGCTGGGCGCGTTCCGCCGTCGCGACGTGCTCACCGGCTGAGCCTCAGTCGGCCTTGTTCGGGGGCTCCCCTGCCGCGACCGCCTCGCGGGCCTGCACCGGGTCGTAGGCGCAGGCGTCGCCGACGTCGGCCACCGCCTGGGGGTCGCCGTCGGTGCTGCCGGCCGTCGGGGTCTGCTCGGCCGGGGTCTGCTCGGCCGGGGTCTGCTCGGTCGGCGTCTGCTCGGTCGTCGTCTGCGGGGCCGGGGTGCCGTTCGGCGGGGCGTCGTCGGCCGCCGGGCGCGGCGGGGTCAGCGCATCGCGGACGATCCGGCGCATCGCGTCGTAGTCGGGGTACGCCGGGTCGATCAGGCTGGTGTCGAACACGACGCTGCGCACCTCGGCGTCCTTGACCAGGAAGCCGAGGTCGACGAAGTCGTCGAGCGCCGAGCGCGGGATGTCGGTGCTCACGATGTCCTGCGTCGTGGCGGCCAGCTCCTGGTACCGCTGCAGCAGCGTGCCGGGCTCGGCGGCGTCGATGATCGCCGAGATCGTGCAGCGCTGGCGGGCCATCCGGTCGTAGTCGGTCAGCCCGTACCGGCCCCGGGCGAACTGCAGCGCCGTGAACCCGTCCATGTGCTGGTCGGGTCCGGGCTCGATGTAGTCGTCGGGGAGCTCACCGGTGCCCGGGTCGCCGTTGATCGGCACGTAGTAGTTGACGTTCACGGTGATGCCGCCGAGTGCGTCGACGACCCGGCTGAAGCCGTCGAGGTTGACCAGGACGAAGTAGTCGACGGTCAGCCCGAGGGCCTCCCCGACGCCGAGCTTGAGGAAGTCGGCCCCCGGGTCGTCGGTCTCGCCGAGGATCTCCGGGTGCTCCGCCGGGCCGTTGCGGTAGACGGCGTTGAGCAGGCCCTCGCTCTCGTTGACCCCCTCGAAGCCGTCGGGATAGGCCTCGTCCAGCGGGCTGCCGGGCGGGAAGGGGAGGTCCTGCAGGTTGCGGGGCAGGCTGATCAGCGTGGTGTCACCGGTGTCGGTGTCGATGCTGGCGACGATCACCGTGTCGGTGCGGACCCCCTCCCGCCCCTCCCCGCCGTCGCCGCCGAGCAGCATCACGTTGACCCGCTCCTTGTCGCCGAACGGGTCGGGGACGTCGACGACGGTTGCGGACTCCCGGTCGTCGGCGAAGAGGCCGTCCAGCAGCCCGCGCTGGGCCGCGGCCACCTCGGCGACCTTGTAGGCGGGGTAGGAGATCCCCACCAGCAGCGCCAGGACGACGACCGCGCCGAGCAGGTGCCGGACGCGCGACGTCCCCGCGGGCACCAGGGCCCGGTAGCCGGCGACGACGACCACGATCCACAGCACGGCCAGCGCCAGCACCCCGCCCACCACCCAGCCCAGCCAGGTGGAGTCGACGGCGATGCGCGCGGCGGTGCGCTGGCCGCCGGTGGCCAGCCACACCCCGCCGCCGACGAGCAGCGCGAAGACCAGGAGCACGAGGGCGCCGAGCCAGCGGCGGCCGGCCGCGAGGAACGCCGTCCCGGGAACCAGGGCGCCGACGACGGTCATCGCCAGGGCGGTGGAGAAGTGCCGCAGGCCCCGGCGCCGGCCGGCGGGGCCGGACGGGATGGGCGGGAGCGGCCGCGACGGACCGATCGGCCGGGTCTCGTCCCTGTCGTGGGTCACGTGCACGCTCCCGCAGGGCCGATGCCGGTCATCCGGCCATGGTCCCACTCGCGGCCGGCCGGTACCGCCGTGATACCCGCCCCACCTGGGAGGACACCATGAGCCGGCTGGGAGATGCGTGACGAGGGCCGCTCCGGGGAACACAGCGGGGAGTCGGCACGTGCCTCACCTGAGCGCAGGTCGATCCCCGGAGGTCCGCATGTCCCAGTCCCCGCACGCAGCGGTACTGCACGAGCTCGAGCCGGTGGTGGCCGAGAACCTCGACCGCCACATCGCCGTCGCCAAGGAGTGGCACCCGCACGACTACGTCCCCTGGTCGCAGGGCCGGGACTTCGCCTTCCTCGGCGGTGAGGACTGGTCGCCGGAGCAGTCCCGGCTCGACGAGCCGGCGAAGGCCGCGATGTTCGTCAACCTGCTGACCGAGGACAACCTGCCCAGCTACCACCGCGAGATCGCCACCCGGTTCGGCCGGGACGGCGCCTGGGGCCAGTGGGTGGGCCGCTGGACGGCGGAGGAGAACCGGCACGGCGTCGCGCTGCGGGACTACCTCGTCGTCACCCGCGGCGTGGACCCCGTCGCGCTCGAGCGGGCCCGGATGGACTACATGACCCTCGGCTACGACTCCGGTGACAAGACGCCGCTGGAGGCCCTGGCCTACGTCTCGTTCCAGGAGCTGGCGACCCGGGTCTCGCACCGCAACACCGGCAAGGCCACCGGCGACCCGATCGCCGACCGGCTGCTGGCCCGGATCGCGACCGACGAGAACCTGCACATGGTCTTCTACCGGAACCTCATGGCCGCGGCGTTCGACATCGACCCCGACCTGGCCATGCAGGCGGTCACCCGGGAGGTCGTCGGCTTCGAGATGCCGGGGGCCACGATGGCCGGCTTCCGCAAGAACTCCATGCTCATCGCCAAGGCCGGCATCTACGACCTGCGGCTGCACCACGACGACGTCGTCAGCCCGGTGCTGCGCGCGTGGAAGGTGTTCGAGCGCACCGACCTCGGGCCCGCCGGCGAGAAGGCCCGCGAGGAGCTGGCCGAGTTCCTCACCGGCCTCGACGGCCAGGCCACCCGGTTCGTGGAGAGCCGGGAGCGGATGCGCGCCCGCGAGGCGGCGAAGCAGGCCTGACGGAGGGGTCCGGTCGGGGTAACGCCGGCGGATCCACTCCGTAAGCTCGGTCCACGTGCGCCTGGCCACCTGGAACGTGAACTCCATCCGCAGCCGTGCCGACCGGGTGGTCGCCTGGCTGCAGCGCTCGGACGTCGACGTCCTCGCGCTGCAGGAGACCAAGTGCCGCGACGACCAGTTCCCCGAGTCGCGCTTCACCGAGCTGGGCTACCAGGTCGCCCACGTCGGCTTCTCGCAGTGGAACGGCGTGGCGATCCTGTCCCGGGTCGGGCTCGAGGACGTCGAGGTGGGCTTCCCGGGGCAGCCGTGCTGGGGGGACGATCCGGATGCCGAGGCCCGCGCGCTCGGGGCCACCTGCGGCGGGGTCCGGGTGTGGAGCCTCTACGTGCCCAACGGCCGCACGCTCACCGACCCGCACTACGAGTACAAGCTCCGGTGGCTCGCGGCGCTCCGCGAGACGGCGGGCGGCTGGCTCACCGCGGACCCGGCCGCCGCGGTGGCCCTGGTCGGGGACTGGAACATCGCCCCGCAGGACGACGACGTGTGGGACATGCGGGTGTTCGCCCACTCCACGCACGTCTCCGAGCCCGAGCGGGCGGCGTTCCGCGCGATCGTGGACGCCGGGTACGCCGACGTCGTCCGCGAGTACACGCCGGGCCCGGGCGTCTACACCTACTGGGACTACACCCAGCTGCGCTTCCCCCGCCGCGAGGGCATGCGGATCGACTTCGTGCTGGGCTCGCCGGCCCTCGCCGCGCGCACCACCCGCGCGCTCATCGACCGCGAGGAGCGCAAGGGCAAGGGCGCCAGCGACCACGCTCCGGTGGTCGTCGACCTGTCCGACTGACGGAGGACGAGCACGTATCCTGGTTCCCCGTGCTCGTCCTGCTCCCCCCGTCGGAGACCAAGGCCCCCGGCGGGGCCGGCGCCCCGCTCGACCTCGACGCACTGTCCTCCCCGGAGCTGACGCCGGTCCGCACCGAGCTGGCGAAGACGCTCACCGACCTCGCCACCGACCTGCCGGCCTCCCGCGCCGCACTGGGCCTGTCCCCGAAGCAGGACGACGAGATCGCCCGCAACGCGGTCCTGTTCGCCAGCCCGACGATGCCGGCGCTGGAGCGCTACACCGGCGTCCTCTACGACGCCCTCGACGTCGGCTCGCTGACCCGCTCCCAGCGGGCGCGGGCCGACCGGCGGCTGGCCGTGGGCTCGGCGCTGTTCGGCCTGGTCCGCGGCACCGACGCCATCCCGGCCTACCGGCTCTCGGCCGGCTCGGCGCTGCCCGGCCTGCCCACCGTGCGCGCGCTGTGGCGGCCGGTCCTGGGCCCGGTCCTGGCCGCGGTCGACGAGCTCGTCGTCGACCTGCGCAGCGGGTCCTACGCGGCGCTGGCCCCGGTGCCCGGCGCGGTGACCGTCGACGTGCTCAGCGAGCGCCCGGACGGCACCCGGGCCGTGGTCAGCCACTTCAACAAGGCGCACAAGGGCCGGATCGGTCGGCTGCTGGCCACCACCACGGCCGAGCCGGCCGACGTCGTCCGGCTGCGGGCCCTGCTGCGGCGGGCCGGGTTGCACGTGGAACACGACGGCGGAACGGCGCTCACGCTCGTCGTCCCGGCCGCGCAGGCCACCGGGTGAGCGGTCACTGACGGTCACCGTCGCAGTGATCTGGGTCAGTTTTCCTTGCCCGCGCGCGTTCCGCGTGGCATAACTGGCGTGAGACGTTGACCCGAACACCCGTGGTCCGCGTCAGACACCGGCGGTCCTCGCCGGACGAGAAGGGCACCTGTGGCGGAATCCCCGCGGGACGGCAGCGCCGTGCCGGTGCTCGATGCTGCCCTCGCCGCCCGACGACTGCGCGCGGATCCCGCGCGCGTCCGCGCTGCGCGGCGGCTGCGCACCACCGGCCTCGGCACCGCGGCCCTCGACCGGCTCGTGGAGCTGGCCGCGCGACTGCTCGGAGCCCGGTCCGCCCAGATCTCGATCCTGGACGACGCCCACACCATCGCGGGGATCGCCGGCGTGCCCCCCGGCGGGCGCGGCCAGGAGTCCCCGCTGGACCAGTCGCCCTGCGCCCTCGCCGCCGCCTTCGGCGCTCCGCTGGCCATCCGCGACGCCCGCGCCGACGTCCGCGTGCGGGACCTCGAGCCGGTCAGGTCGGGTGTGGTCGCCTCCTACCTGGGTGTGCCGCTGATCGACGAGTCGGACCTGGTCGTCGGCGTCCTCTGCGTGTTCGACGCCGAGCCGCACGAGTGGTGCGACAGCGACCTGGCGACCCTGCAGCACCTGGCCGACCTGGTGGTCACCGAGCTCGAGTACGCCGCGCTGGCCAACGAGCACGAGCGCCAGCGGGTGCGCTGGGTCCTGGCCATGGACGCCGGCCGGGTCGCCACCTTCGACTGGGACCTGCGCACGGGCGAGCTCATCTGGGACGAGCCGCTGATGACGATGTTCGGCTACACCGCCGAGGACTTCGACGGCACCATCGAGGCTTTCAACGCCCGCCTGCACCCGGACGACCTGCCCCGGGTCGGCGAGGCGCTGCGCAGCTCGATCGAGCACGTGGGGGACTTCCAGGCGGAGTACCGGGTGGTGCGCCCGGACGGCGAGACCCGCTGGGTGCAGGCCCGGGGCCGTGCGCTGGCCGGGCTGGGCGGGACCACCGTCCGGCTGCTGGGCGCCGCCCACGACACGACCGAGGACCGCAGTGCACAGGCCCGCGTGGCCCGCGTGCTGGAGGCGATGCCGGCCGGCTTCTACTCCCTGGACCACGAGTGGCGGTTCACGCACGTGAACGCCGAGGCCGAGCGGCTGCTGGGCCGCTCCCGCGAGGACCTGCTGGGCGAGGTGCTGTGGGCGGCCTTCCCGGCCGCGACCCGGAGCGTGTTCGAGGAGAGCTACCGCCACGCCGTCCACACCGGGGAGCCGGTCAACTTCGACGCGTACTACCCCGCTCCGCTGAACGGCTGGTACGAGCTGCGGGCCTGGCCGACCCCCGAGGGGCTGTCGGTCTACTTTCTGGAGGTCACCGAGCGGCGCCAGGCGCGCGAGCGCGCCGAGCGGTCGGCCCAGCAGCTCGCCCTGCTCGCGCAGGTGAGCGCCGAGCTCGCCGGCACCCTCGACGTCGAGGCCGCCACCGCCCGGCTCCCGCGCCTGGTGGTCCCGGCGTTGAGCGACTTCTGCATCCTCACCGTCATCGACCCCGACGGCCGGCCCCGTGACGTCGGCAGCTGGCACGCCGAGCCGGCCAGCCGCTCGGTCCTGGAGCGGTACGCCGAGGTGCGCATGGACGTCATGCCGGTGACCGCGCCGGTCGCCCGCGCCCTGCACACCGGGGAGGCGGTCACCTTCGCCGGGGAGGACGTCCTCGACGTGCTGCCGCCCGGGCCGGCCAAGAACCTGCTCGCCGTCCTGGCACCGGTCACCGAGATCGCCCTGCCGCTGCGCGCCCGCGGCCGCACGGTCGGCCTCCTCACGCTGTTCTACGCCGAGGGCCACGCGTCGACGCCGGACGACGTCACCGTGGCCCAGGACGTCGCGGACCGGGCCGGGCTGGCCCTGGACAACGCGCGGCTCTACGCCCAGCAGGAGCAGCTGGCCGAGGGTCTGCAGCGCAGCCTGCTCACCGACCCGCCGGAGCCCGACCACGCCGAGATCGCCGTCCGCTACCAGCCGGCCGTCGAGGCCGCGCGGGTCGGCGGCGACTGGTACGACGCCTTCATGCAGCCGTGCGGGGCGACGATGCTGGTCATCGGCGACGTCGTCGGCCACGACACCGAGGCGGCCGCGGCCATGGGCCACCTCCGCGGGCTGCTGCGGGGCATCGCCACCTACAGCGACGCCCCGCCGGTGGAGGTGCTGCGCGGCCTGGACGCCTCCATGGCCGTGCTCCAGACGCGGGTGCTGGCCACCGCCGCCGTCGCGCGCTTCGAGCAGACCCCCGACGAGCGCGAGCGCGGGCTCACCCGGATGCGCTGGGCCAACGCCGGTCACCTGCCGCCGCTGGTCATCAACCCGGACGGCAGCGTCGCCGAGCTGGCCTCCTGGCACGGCGACCTGCTGCTCGGCGTCGACCCCGAGACCCGGCGGCAGGAGTCGGTGGTCACCCTCGACCGCGGCGCGACGGTGCTGCTGTTCACCGACGGCCTGGTCGAGCGGCGCGACGCCGACCTCGACGCCGGGATGGTGCGGCTGCGTCAGGCGCTGATCGACCTGGCCGGGCTGCCGCTGGAGCAGATGCTCGACGAGGTGCTGGAGCGGCTGGTCGACGGCAGCCCCGAGGACGACGTCGCGCTGGTCGCCGTCCGGCTGCACCCGCAGAACCGGCCGCGGCCACCGGAGGCCGGGCCGAACGTCGTCCCGGAGGTCGTTCCCGCGGAGCCCGCCACCTAGCCTTCCGGTGTGACGACCTCCACGGACGAGCTGTGCCTGCGCCCCGCCACGGAACTGGCCGCGCTGATCCGCTCCCGGCAGCTGTCGGCGCGCGAGCTGACCGACGCCTGCCTCGACCGGATCGAGCGGCTCGACCCGCGGGTCAACGCCGTCGTCACGCTGGACCCCGAGGGTGCCCGCGCCGCCGCGGACGCCGCCGACGCCGCCCAGGCCGCGGGCGAGGCGCTCGGCCCGCTGCACGGGCTGCCGGTCGCGCACAAGGACACGCACGCCACCGGGGGGATGCGCACCACCTGGGGGTCCCCGCTGCACGTCGACACGGTGCCGGCGGAGGACGAGCTGGTCGTCGCCCGGCTGCGGGCGGCCGGCGCCATCCGGGTGGGCAAGACCAACACCCCGGAGTTCGCGGCCGGCTCACACACCTTCAACACCCTGTTCGGCGCCACCCACAACCCGTACCGGCACGGGCTGTCGGCCGGGGGGTCCAGCGGCGGGGCGGCCGCGGCGCTGGCAGCGGGGTTCGTGCCGCTGGCCGAGGGCAGTGACATGGGCGGCTCGCTGCGCAACCCGGCGGCGTTCTGCAACGTCGTGGGCCTGCGCCCGACGCCGGGCCGGGTCCCGACCTGGCCGGCGCCGATCGGCTGGTCCCAGCTGTCGGTGCAGGGCCCGATGGGCCGCACGGTGGCCGACGTGGCGCTGACCCTGTCGGCGGTGGCCGGCCCCGACCGGCGCGTCCCCATCTCGCTGGACGACCCCGGCGCGCCGTTCGCCGCGCCGCTGCCCGAGCGGCTGGACGGGCTGCGGGTGGCCTGGGCGCCGGACCTCGGGGGACGGGTGCGGGTGGACCCGGCGATCACCTCGGTCCTCGGGGCGGCGGTCGGAGTGTTCGAGGAGCTCGGCGCGACGGTGACGCCCGACTGCCCCGACCTCTCCGGCGCCGACGACGTCTTCGGCACGCTGCGCGCCTGGCTGTTCGACGCCTCGTTCTCCGACCTCGCCCGGCAGCACCCGGACCAGCTCAAGGAGGCGATCCGCTGGAACGCCGAGATGGGCGCGAAGCTGTCGGGCGCCGACGTCGCCCGGGCGGAGATGACGCACACCGCGCTGTACGAGCGGGTGGTCGCGTTCTTCGAGCGCTACGACGTCCTGCTGGCGCCGACCACCCAGGTGCTGCCCTTCCCGGTGGAGCAGGAGTACCCGACCGAGATCGGCGGCGTGCCGCTGGCGAACTACCTCGAGTGGATGCGCGCCTGCACCCTCATCACGCCCACCGGGTGCCCGGCGCTGTCCGTGCCGGCCGGGTTCACGCCGGACGGGCTGCCGGTCGGCCTGCAGGTCGTGGCCGCGCCGCGGGCGGACCGGCGGGTGCTCGAGGTGGGGCACGCCTTCGAGCAGGCGACCCGCTTCGGCGAGCGCCGTCCGCCGCTCTGAGGTCGTCTGCCGTTCTCTAGCGGAAGGACTAGACAGCGACAGATCGATCTCGACGCGCCCCACCGATGAGTCCGCCGCGGGGGAACGGTCTGACCCGCATGACCGAGGAGCCCCGAGCCGTGTCCGAGCAGCACCTCGCCGCGGTGACCGAGCGCTACCGGCGCCGCGCGGACGCCTTCGAGGCGACGGTGGCCGCCGTGGGCGACGCCGACTGGTCCCGACCGTCGCCGTGCGCGGAGTGGGACGCGCGGGACGTGGTCCGGCACATCGTGGACATGCACCACGTGATGCTGCGCCCCTACGGGCAGACGCCGGCGTCGGCCCCGAGCGTGGACGACGACCCGCTCGCGGCCTTCCGGACGGCGCGCGCCGAGGTGGAGGCGATCCTGGCCGACCCCGCCCTGGCGACCCGGCAGACGGAGAGCCCCGCCGGCACGATGGCGGGCGCCGACATGGTCGACCAGGTGGCCAGCGCCGACCTGGTGCTGCACCGCTGGGACCTCGCCCGCGCGACCGGGCAGGACGACGCGATCGACGCCGAGGAGCTCGAGCGCATGTGGCCCGGCCTGCAGCAGATCCCCGACGTCATGCGGGTGCCCGGCGCCTTCGGCCCGGGCGTCGTCGTCTTCGGCCCGGTGGTCGAGGTGCCGGACGACGCGCCGCTGCAGGACCGCGCGCTCGGGCTCGTCGGCCGCGACCCCGCCTGGACACCGCCCTGCTAGGCCCCTGCAGGGTCCCGCCGCGAGCCTGCGAGTGGTGGGGCGGAGGGTCCCTTCTCAGGTGCGGCGGCGCAGGCCGCGCAGCGTCCGGACGGCGACCAGCAGCTCGGCCAGCTCCTGCCGGTCCCCCGACGCGATGTCGACGAGCTGGGCCGCCGCCCGCTGCTGGGCGTTGTCCCAGCCGCCCGACCAGCGCCGCACCAGCTCGCCGGCGGACTCGGTGTCGGCGCGGCGGCCGGCCAGCACCTCGGCGGTGAGCGCGGCCTGCTCCCCGGTCAGGTCGTCGCGCAGGCTGGCCCGGGCCATGGAGGGCCAGCGGCGGTCGCGCGGCAGCGCGATCACCAGCTCGCGCAGCGGCACCAGCGCCAGCCGCTCGGCCAGGCACTGCTGCACCCGCCCGGCCAGCTCGATCGGGGCGCCGGTCCGCTCGGCCACGACGGCGAGGTCGAGCGCGACCGGCAGCAGCGGCGCGGCCGCCACCTCACCGGCCAGGGCCGGTGGCACGCCGGCCTGCTCCAGCCGGGCCGCCCGCTCGGCGTACGCCGCGGCCTCCGCGCCGAGCAGCCACGACGGCAACCCGGCCCGCACGGCGGCGACCGGCGCGGCGAACCGGTCGCTGACCCCCGCGACCGACACCCCCTGCTCGGCGGACAGCTCCGGCAGCCCGAGCAGCCACCGCGTGGCCCGCTCGGCCAACCGGGTGGCCTCGGTGCACAGCTCGACCTGGGTGCCCGCGGAGACGCGGTTGTCCAGCGGGCGGACGGCGTCCCACAGCCGGTCCACCTCGAAGACCGCCCGCGCCACCGCGTGCGCCCGCACCACGCCCGCCGGCGGCACACCGGTCTCCTCGACCAGCCGGAACAGCCCCGTCACCCCGGCCACGTTCACCGCGCGGTTGGTCAGCGCGGTGGCGACGATCTCCCGCCGCAGCGGGTGGCCGGTGACCGCGGCCGGGAAGCGCCGGCGCAGCCCGGTGGGGAAGTAGCCGACCAGCAGCGACTCCAGCGACGGGTCGTCGGGCAGGTCGGAGGCGAGGACGGCGTCCCCGGTCTCCAGCTTGGCGTAGGCCAGCAGCACCGACAGCTCCGGGCCGGTCAGCGCGTGCCCGTCGCGGCGCCGCTCGGTGATCGCCCGGTCGTCGGGCAGCGCCTCCACGCTGCGCACCAGCCGCCCCGAGCGCTCCAGGGCCCGCAGGTAGCGCTGGTGGGCGTCGAGCAGGCTGCGCGCCGACGTCGTCTCGACCGCCAGCGCGGCGTTCTGCGCGTGGTTGTCGGTGAGGACGGCGACGGCGACCTCGTCGGTCATCTCGCCCAGCAGCGCGGCCCGGCCCTCGGCGTCCAGCTCGCCGGCCTCCACCACCCGGTCCAGGGCGATCTTGATGTTGACCTCGTGGTCGGAGGTGTCCACGCCCGCGGAGTTGTCGATCGCGTCGGTGTTGACCCGGCCCCCGGCCAGCGCGTACTCCACCCGCCCGCGCTGGGTGAGGCCGAGGTTGCCGCCCTCCCCCACCACCCGGACCCGCAGGTCGCGGCCGTCGACCCGGACGGCGTCGTTGGCCTTGTCCCCCACGTCCAGCGCGCTCTCGGTGGCGGCCTTGACGTAGGTGCCGATGCCGCCGTTGAACAGCAGGTCGGCCGGGGCCAGCAGGACGGCGCGGATCAGCTCGACCGGCGAGAGGGTGTCGACGTCGGCCGGCAGGTCGAGGGCGGTCCGCATGGGCTCGCTGACCGGGATCGACTTGACCGTCCGCGGCCACACGCCGCCGCCCGGGCTGATCAGCGTGGGGTCGTAGTCGGCCCACGACGAGCGCGGCAGCGCGAACAGCCGGCGCCGCTCGGCGAAGGAGGCCGCCGCGTCCGGCGTGGGGTCGACGAAGACGTGCCGGTGGTCGAAGGCGGCGACCAGCCGGATGTGCTCCGAGAGCAGCATGCCGTTGCCGAAGACGTCCCCGGACATGTCGCCGACGCCGACGACCGTGAAGTCCTGGCTCTGCACGTCGAGGTCGAGCTCGCGGAAGTGGCGGGTCACCGACTCCCACGCGCCGCGGGCGGTGATCCCCATGGCCTTGTGGTCGTACCCGACCGACCCGCCGGAGGCGAAGGCGTCGCCGAGCCAGAACCCGCGCTCCAGCGACACCGCGTTGGCCAGGTCGGAGAAGGTCGCGGTGCCCTTGTCGGCGGCGACCACCAGGTAGGTGTCGTCGCCGTCGTGCCGGACCACGCGGTCGGGCGGGACGACCTTCCCGTCCACCAGGTTGTCGGTGAGGGACAGCAGCGCGCCGATGAACAGCCGGTAGCAGGCCTGCCCCTCGGCGAGGACCTCGTCGCGGCTCGCGCCGTCGGGCGGGGGCCGGCGGACGACGAAGCCGCCTTTGGCGCCGGTCGGCACGATGACGGTGTTCTTCACCATCTGTGCCTTGACCAGGCCCAGCACCTCGGTGCGGAGGTCCTCGTGCCGGTCGGACCAGCGCAGCCCACCGCGGGCGACGGCGCCGAAGCGCAGGTGCACGCCCGTGACCCGCGGCGAGCTCACCCAGACCTCGCGGGCCGGCCGCGGCTCGGGCAGGTCGGGGACGGTGGCCGGGTGCAGCTTGAGCGCCAGCGGACCGCCCGCGTAGTACGTCGTCCGCTGGGTGGCGGTGACCGCGGCGAGGAGCGAGGTGAGCACGCGGTCGGCGTCGAGCGACTCGACCCGGCCGATCGCCTCGCGCAGCGAGGCGATCAGCTCCTCCTGGCGGGCGGCCCGCCCCGCGTCGCGTCCCGGGGAGAAGCGGGTCTCGAACAGCGCCACCAGCCGGGCGACGACGTCCGGGTGCGCGGCCAGCGTCGTCTCCACGTACCCCTGCCCGAACGGCAGCCCGGCCTGGCGCAGCCACTGCACGTAGGCGCGGACGACCGTCACCTGCCGCCAGTTGAGGCCGGCCAGCAGCACCAGCGCGCCCAGCCCGTCGTCCTCGGCGTCGCCCCGCCACACCGCGGACAGCGCCTCGGTGAACCGCTCCGGCAGCGAGCCGGGGAAGGGCAGCTCGCCGCCGGGGGCGGTGAGCCCGAAGTCGTAGATCCAGGCCAGCGGCGCGCCGATGCGGTCGATCTCGTAGGGCCGCTCGTCGATGACGTCGACGCCCATGTGCTGCAGCATCGGCAGGACGTCGGACAGCAGCAGCCGCCGGCCGACGCGGTAGACGGCCAGCCGTGGCTCCGCCGCGGCCGTTGCCGGCCGCCGCAGCAGCAGGCCGAGCTCGCCCTCGGCCAGGGCGTCGAGCCGCTCGAGGTCCTCGACCGCGACCGCGGCGGCGAAGTCCTCCTGGTAGGCGGCGGGGAAGGCGTCGGCGACCCGGGCCAGCCGCCGCTCGGCGTCGGCGCCGTAGCGGGCGGCCAGCGCGTCGGCGAGGTCGTCGGTCCAGCTGCGGGCGACGGCGGCCAGCGCCGCCTGCAGCGCCGGGACGTCGACGTCGGGTAGCTCGGGCCGGCCGCGGCGGGTGGCCGGCGGCCGGACGACGAAGTGCAGCCGGGCCAGCACCGACTCGGTGATCCGGGCGGTGTACTCGATGCTGCTGCCGCCCAGCCGCTCCAGCAGCTGCTGCTGGATCGCCAGCCGCACCTCGGTCGTGTACCGGTCGCGGGGCAGGTAGACGATCGCCGACCAGAACCGGTCGGCGGGGTCGCGGCGCAGGAACAGCCGGGTCTGCCGGCGCTCCTGCAGCTGCAGCACCGCCAGCGCGACCGGCAGCAGCTCGGGGGTGCCCACCTGGAAGAGCTCGTCGCGCGGATAGGTCTCCAGGACGTCGAGCAGCTGCTTGCCGGTGTGGCTGTCGGCCGGCACGCCGGAGCGCTCGATCACCTCGGCGACCCGCCGGCGGACCAGCGGCACCTCGCGGACGCCGTGCGCGTAGGCGGGGCCGGGGAACAGGCCGACCAGCCGGTGCTGGCGGGCCGGGCCGCCGTCGCCGTCCGGCAGCGTGACGGTGACCAGGTCCAGCCAGGCCCGGCGGTGCACCGTCGAGCGGCTGTCGGCCTTGGTGACCACCAGCAGCGACGGGCCGCCGGCGCCCTCGGGCGCGGCCGTCACGTCGGCGTCGCTGCGCAGCACGCCGAGGCCGCTGCCCGGCAGCGCGCGGACCGTCGTCCGGCCGCGCGCGGGGAGCAGGTCGACGTCGCGCGCCCCGAGGAAGACGAAGTTGTCGTCGGCCAGCCAGCGCAGCAGCTCCGCGGCCTCGGCGGGGTCGTCGGCCGGGTCGCCGTCCTCGCGCGGGGGCAGGTCCGCCAGCCGGCCGGCCAGCTCCAGGGCGCGGGCGCGCATGCGACCGGCGTCCTCGTCGACCGCGCGGACGTCGGCGAGCACCGTCCGCAGACCGGCCACCAGGTCGCCGGAGGCCTCCTCGTCCAGCGGCCCGTCCAGGACGACGGCCATCCACGACTCGGCGAGGGCGTCGGCGCCGCAGGCGCCGGGCTCGGCGCTGTCGCAGAACGCGCGGATCCGGCCGGTGACGTCGCGCCGCACCACGACCACCGGGTGGACGACGTGCTCCAGCCGGAAGCCCTGCCGGACCACCTCGGCGGTCACCGAGTCGACGAGGAAGGGCATGTCGTCGGTGACCACGAGGACCATCGAGCGGGCCCCGGCGCCCGACCGTGCGGGCAGCTGCTGGATCTCGACGGTGGCCGAGCCCTGCGGGCGCACCTCGGCCAGCCGCAGGTGGCCCAGGGCGAGGGCGGCGAGGTCGGCCGGGTCCTGCTCGAGCACCTCGGCGGCCGGCTCGCTCCAGTAGTAGCGCTGCAGCAGGGCCGGGACGTCGCCGGCGGTGCAGCCCACCGGCAGCCCGTCGCCGGAGCCGAGGGCGGCCTGCGCGGCCTCCTCCAGGAGCCGGCGCTTCTCGGTGCGCGCCGCCTCGAAGGCGGCGAGGTCGGACGTGGTGCCGTCGAGTGCGGACGCCGGGGTGGGGTCGTCCGCTGGGTCCGTCCCCGGGGTCGCCGGGGCGGTGCCGGTGGTGCTGGCCATGACGCCTGACGCTAGACCGATCGGGTGCCCGCCGTCACAACGACGGGCCCGGCCTGGGAGCCCCGGTGGCTCTCCGGCCACCGGGGCGACCCTCGACCTCCTCAGCGGGTCAGACCCGCCTCCTCCAACAGGTCCCACAGCCGCGACGGGGTCAGCGGGATGGCCACCAGCCGCTCGGCAATCTCCGGCACCGCGTTCGCGACGGCGTTCATGATCGCCGCCGGCGGGGGGATCAGGCCGCTCTCCCCCGCGCCCTTGAAGCCGCCGGGCGTGACATCGCTGGCGGTCTCGACGTGGTGCTGCTCCACGTCCGGCACGTCTTCGGAGATGGGCAGCAGGTAGTCGAGGTACGTGGTGGCGGTCGGCTGGCCGGTGTCGGAGTAGGAGACCTCCTCCAGCAGCGTCGCGCCGATGCCCATCGCCACGCCACCGGTCATCTGGCCGGCCACGATGAGCGGGTTGACCACCCGGCCGGCGTCGTGCACCAGCCAGTAGTCCTCGACGGTGACCCGCCCGGTGTCGAGGTCGACAGCCACCTCGGCGCCGTGCGTCGCGTAGCCGTAGGTGATGCTGGGAGGGTCGTACTCGACGGTCTCCTCCAGCGCGATCGGGTCGTCGGGCCGACGGCCCCAGCCCATCCAGCCCCGGTGTGCGATGTCTCGCCAGAGCGCCCGCCGTCCATCGGCCGTGACGTAGGCGTCGCCGTCCAGGCGGACGCCATCGGCCTCCACCTGGAGGTGGGCGGCGGCGAGGGCGTCCATCCGCTCGCGCAGCCGCGCCGCGGCCTGCCACAACGCCGCGCCCGCGACCGTGAGCCCCCGACTGGCCTGCGAGCCCATGTTGTTGAACTGCGCGGTCGAGGTGTCGCCGAGCTGCACCGTGACCCAGGAGAGCGGCACCCCCATGCGTTCGGCGGCAACCTGAGCCAGGGACGTCTCGATCCCTTGCCCGACCGACGTGACCCCCGAGTGGACGGTGACCGTGCCGTCCTCGTTCACCCGGATGCGGGCGGAGTCCCACGTCGTCCAGTGGATACCGAACGCCTCCTGCAGCGCCGTGGGCGCGTAGCCGGTGATCTCGGTCATCGACGCGAGGCCGACCCCGCGGCGCACGCGGCCGGCCGACGGCCTCGCACGGTCCGTGGCCATCGCATCCGCCCGGTCCAGCGCGCCGGGATAGTCGCCGTTGTCGTACGGCATCTGGAGCCGGGTCACGAACGGCAGCTCGGCGGCGGTGAGCATGTTCCGCCGACGCAACTGGACCGGATCGGCGCCCAGCAACCGGGCCGCCTCGTCGACCAGGCGCTCACGGATGAACGTGGTCTCCTGCATTCCGTAGCCGCGGAACGCGCCGGTCGGGGTGGCGTTGGTGTACCAGGCGGTCACCGTGCTCCCGGCCAGAGGGAACCGGTACGGGCCCTCGGCCATGAGGGCCGACACCATGAACGGCCCCGCGCCACCCGTGCCGGTGCTCGGGAACGCGCCGATGTCGCCGTGGATGTCGACGTGCAGCGCCAGGAACGTCCCGTCCGCCGCGACGGCGAGTCGCCCGCGGCTCTCCTGACCGCGGCCCTGGTACGCGACCGTCAGGCTCTCCGCCCGGTCCTCGATCCACTTCACCCGCCGGCCGAGCACCTTGGCGGCGGCGCAGACCATCGCCTCGTCCGGGAACAGCGACGTCTTCTGCCCGAACGCACCGCCCACGTCCGGCGCGACGACGTGCACGGAGTCGGCGCGCAGGCCGAGTGCCCGGCCGAGCTCCTGGCGGACCAGGTGCGGCACCTGCGTGCTGGAGACGACGTCGAGGCGGCCGGTGGCGCGCTGGTACTCGGCCACCAGCCCTCGGGGCTCCATCGGGTTGTGGGCCACCCGGGGGACGGTGAAGACCCGGTCGACCACCAGGGCGGCTTCCGCGAACGACGCCTCGAGGTCCGGCAGCGGGTCGCCGAACTGGATGGCGCCCACCCGGTTGACGCCGAACTCGGGATGGACGAGCGGGGCACCGTCGCGGCGGGCCTCGCGCAACGACGACACGACACCGAGCTCCTCGAACTCGACGTCGACCAGTTCCGCAGCGTCTTCGGCCTCCGCCCGGGTCCGCGCGACGACGACGGCCAGCGGCTGCCCGACGTAACGGGCGACGCTCTCCACCAGGCGGACGTCGGTGATCTGCTGCCCTGGGATGAGCCACGGATGCGGAAGGGGCGCGAGCAACTCCTCGAGCTCCTTGGGACCCAGCACCAGCGCCACACCCTCGAGGGCGAGCGCCGCCGAGGCGTCGTACCCGATGACCCGACCGTGCGCCACGGGGCTGCGCACCAGCGCGGCGTGCAGGGTGCCGGCCTCGTCGAGGTCGTCGACGTACCACCCGGAGCCGCGGAGCATGCGGTCGTCCTGGACCCTCGTCACCGGCGCACCGATCAGCCCGGTGCTCCCGGGCTCCTGCTGTCCGATCGACACGGTCACTCCTCCCCCTGCCACTGCTGGCGGATGGCCGCGCGGATGCCCTGGTAGCCGGTGCACCGGCAGACGTGCCCGTTGAGCACGGCGTCCTCCGTGCGTTCGAGACTCTCGCCGTTGCGCTCCGCGGCGGTCACGCTCATGACGATCCCGGGGGTACAGAAGCCGCACTGGAGTCCGTGGTGCTCCTTCATCGCGGCCTGGAAGCCGGAGAGCTCGCCGTCGAGAGCCACCGACTCCACCGTTTCCACCCTGCAGCCGTCGACCTGGACGGCGAACATCAGGCAGGAACGCACCGCCGCTCCGTCGACCATCACGGTGCAGGCGCCGCAGACCCCCTGCTCGCAGCCGACATGGGTGCCGGTGAGCCGGACCCGGTGCCGCAGGAAGTCGCTCAGCAGCATCCGAGCCGGCACCTCCGCCGTCCGGACGTCGTCGTTCACCGTGACCGTCACGGTGCGGACCGTCTCGCTCATCGGGTCTCCTCGAGTCGGGCGGCCAGCCGCCGTACCAGGGTGCGGAGCAGGCCGCGCCGGAACGCCGCCGAGCCGTGCGCGTCCGCCGGCGGGTCCACCTCGGCGGCCGCCGCGGCTGCCGCGTCCTCCACCGCAGCGGCCAGCGACCGGCCGACCAGGGCCGTCTCCATCGCGGCTAGCCGCAGCGGCCGGTCGGCCACTCCCGAGGCGGCCGCGCGGGCCGCCGTCACCACACCGCCGTCGCGGGCGACGCCGAGGCAGAGGCCCACGTAGGGGAAGTCGCCGTGCCGCCGGCGGGCGACCTCGCTGTAGACGAACGTCATCCCGGACCGGCGCGGGAAGTCGACGGACTCGAGCAGCTCGTCAGGCTGCTTGGCGGTGAGGAAGACCGACTCGAAGAACTCCTCGGCCGCAACGGTGCGGACCCCGGCCTGCGAGCGGAGGTGCACGTGGGCGCCCAGGGCCACCGCCACGGTCGGCATCTCCGCCGTCGGGTCGGCGTGGCAGAGCGTGCCCCCGATCGTGGAGCGGGCCCGGATCTGCGGGTGAGCGACGAACGACGCCGCCTCGGCCAGCACCGGCAGCGCCGCCGAGACCCCGGGATCGGCCTCGACGGTGCTGAGCCGGACCGTCGCCCCCAGGCGGACGGCGTCGTCGGAGATCCGGATCCGGTCCAGTCCCTCGACCCGGTTGAGATCGACGACCACCTCCGGTCGGGCCAGGCGCATGGTGAGCAGCGGCACGAGGCTCTGTCCCCCGGCGAGCAGCGTCGCGTCGTCCCGGTGCTCGGCCAGGAGGGCGAGGGCCGCGTCGACCGTGCGGGGATCCTCATAGATGAACGGCGGTGGTTTCACTGCACTCCTCACTGGGGTGGTGGACGAACGGTCAGGAGGACCGGTCGAGCAGGGTCCGGAGGGCCGTCTGGGCCGCGTCCGGGGCAACGACGTCCAGGCGCGGCTCGTCGGCGAGGCAGACCGGCAGGCTCGACCTGGGCGCCTCGGTGACCAGCAGCGCCCGGCTGGTCACCCCGCCGGGGAGCGCGAACAGCCGGCTGAGCAGCGTCAGGACCGACCACGCCTCCCGCCAGTCGTAGCTGACCAGGACCACCGCCGGGGCGACCGTCGGTTCCGCCGACGTCAAGGCGGCCCGGGCGTCGGCGACGGAGTCGGCCGCCCACCAGGCGGTGTCGGGGCCGGCGACCGCCCGCAGCTGTTCGCGCAGCGGCTCGGGGAGGGCGACGCCGACGACGGGGGCGGTGGTCTGCGGTGCGATCGTCTGCACGGGAGTCGTCCTCTCAGATGTGCCGGGCGGCGAAGTAGGCGGTGTGGATGGCGTCGTAGACCCGGTCCCGGGGCCTGCGCGGAGCCGATGGTCATGACCGGCACGCCGGCCTCGGCCAGCTCCGCGGCGGGCGCCCGGGTCAGACCCGGCCGCCCGGGCGGGCGATGCCGCGGACGGACAGGCCGCTGTCGACGGTCACCAGGGAGCCGGTCATCGCGTCGGCCTCCGCCGAGGCGAGCAGCGTGAAGACGCCGTTGTAGGCGTCCACACCCGCGACCTCCTGCAGCGGCAGCGCCCGCTCGGTGCCCTGGAGGACGGAGTCGCTCGCCTCCTGGCCGAGGGCCGCGGTCCCGCGCAGCCGGGTGGGCGCCACACCGGGGGCGACGCCGTTGACCCGGACGTCGGGCGCCAGCTCGTAGGCCAGCTGCCGGATCAGGCCGTGGACCGCGTGCTTGGACGCCGTGTACAGGGCCCCGCCCCCGGCGGCGTTGGTGCTGGCGAACGAGCCGGTGAGGATGACCGCGCCGCGCGTGGCGATCAGCTGGCCGAGGCAGGCGCGGACGCCCAGCATCGGCGCGAGCACGTTGACGCCCATGAGCTCGTCGAAGGCCGCGGTGAGGTGCTCCCCGGGGATCTGCTCGAGCGGGCGGGCGCCGTCGGTGATCCCGGCGTTGCCGACGAAGACGTCGATCCGGCCCCAGCGGTCGACCGCCGCCGTCGCCGCGTCGACGTTGCCCTCCCACGACCGGACGTCGGTGACGACGGGGAGGACCGCCTCCCCCAGCTCGTCGGCGAGCTCCTTGACGCCCGCGGAGACGTCGACGGCGACGACCCGCGCGCCCTCGGCGACGTACCGGCGGACGACGGCCGCGCCGATGCCGGCGCCGGCTCCCGTGAAGACGACGACCTTGCCGTCGAGTGCTCCCATGTCGGTCCTCCCAGGGTGTGGGGTCAGCGACCGGCCAGCAGGGCACCGGCGCGCGGGGCGACCGGGTCCAGGCCGAGATCGGTGAGGATGCGCCAGACCGTCGCCGCCGCGGCGGAGACGACCGGGATGTCGAACTGCTGCTGCACCGCGTCGAGCACGGCCAGCGACGGCATCTGCACGCAGGCGCTGAGCACCAGCGCGTCGGCGCCCGAGGTGTCCACCCGCTGCGCGAGGTCGACCAGGCGGGTGGGGTCGAGCCGGCCGACCGCGAGGTTGTCGGGCACCTCCAGGCTGAGCGAGTCGACGACCTCCACGCCCTCGTGCTCGAGGTAGCCGCAGACGGTCGCGGTCAGCGGCTTCATGTACGGGGCGATCACCGCCACCTTCTCGGCGCCCAGGTGGTGCAGGCCCTCGACCAGGGCGCCGGCGGAGGAGACCACCGGCACGGCGCTGCCGCTCTCGGCCTCGGCCTGTGCGGCCAGCTTCTCCTGGGAGCTGCGGTGGTAGCCCAGGCCCTGCGCCATGATCGCCACAAGGCAGGCGTAGGCCATGACGTCGACGCGGGCGTCGGCGAGCTCGGCGGCGCAACGGAGCGAGTCGGCGTCCATGGCGGCGAGCTCCGCCGGGCTCACGTGCTTCATCCGCATCCGCGAGGAGTGGAAGGTGAACTCCTCGTCGGGGCGCAGCTCCGCGCGGGCCCGCAGGATCGCCGGGATCTCGGTCTCCATCGTGGTGTTCGAGCTGGGCACGATGAGACCGACACGACGGGTGGTCATGGAACTCCGTTCCGCGGACCGCAGGGGCGCCGCCTGGTCGTGGGTACGGGTGGGAGCGCCCCGAGGGGGCGCTGGCCCGTGCTGTGGAACCGGGGGGAGGGCGGGGCTAGCCCGCGCCGGTGTACTCGAGGTTCGAGGTCTTCAGCTCCGGGAGGCCCGGCGGCGTGGCGCGCAGCCAGCGCAGCGACGCCGGCCGGCGCAGGTCGTCGCGGTCGAGCCCCTCGACCTCCACGCCCATCCCGGAGAGGGTGACCCGCAGCGAGTCGTAGCGGTGCTCGGGTTCCACCTCCGCGACCAGACCGATCGCCGCGTCCAGCAGGTGGAACTCCAGCAGGTGCCGGGCGAGGTCGCCGTCCCGGTCCCGCACGGCGTCCAGGAAGATCCGGTCCAGCCAGGTGAAGTCCGCGACCGCCGGCGGCCGCGAGAAGTAGATCCGCTGGTGCCGGTTGATGCGCGTGTGCAGCTGCCGGATCAGTTCGCAGGCCTGCTGTGGATACCTGCTCAGCAGCACCTGGTGGTAGTCGAGGTGCGCCGCCTGGAACTCCCGGGTGGAGGCCCCCGGCCGCTCCATGGCGGCGAGCGCGGCGGTCATCCGCTCGATGTCGTCCTCGGTCACCGTCCCGACGACGGCGGAGACGATCGCCGGCTCGACGAGCAGGCGGAGTGCGTAGGAGCCCTCCACGTCACTGAGCGGCGCCGGCGCGACCACCATCCCGCGGTTGACCTGGGTGACGACCAGGCCCTCGGTCGCCAGCCGCTGCAGGGCCTCGCGGAGCGGGGTGCGGGAGACCTGCATGTCCTCGGCCAGCTGCTGCTGCGACAGCCGCAGGCCGGGCGGCAGCTCGCCCGACACGATGCGCTCCCGCAGTGCACCGACGAGGTCGTCGACCGCCGTGCCGGGGCGCTTGGTCGTGCTCACAGCGCCGCGTCCGACTCGTCCGAGCCCAGCTGCCGCTGGAACAGCCGGGTGAACGCCGACGGGTCCTGCGCGGCGACGATCTCCAGCTGCATCGCGTCGAGCAGGATGCGGTGGTTCCGCGCCGGGACGTGCAGCTCCAGCCGCTCGCCGTTGCGGGTCCACACCTTGCGGACCCGCACCCCGGTGAACTCGTTCCCGATGCCGAACCACTCCCCCGCCTCGGTGACCCCCGCCGCGAGGTCCTCGGGGTCCGTTGCCGCGGCGGCGTCGGGTCGCCCCGTGCCGGCCGGTGGACCGTCGTGGCTCATCGTTGCTCCTCCAGGATCGGGACGGCGATCGTCCGTGGGGCCGTGCGGTAGGCCGCAGGCTTCGTACCAGCCAGCACCGGCAGCGCGGTGCGGACCTCCCGCACCGTGGTCAGGTCGAGCTCGACCACGGCGACGGCGGGGGTCCGCTCCTCGAGGTCGAGGAGCACCTCGCCCCACGGGGAGACCACCAGCGCGTGCCCGTAGGTCTCGAAGGCGTCGTGCCCGGGCCCCTCGGGGGACCGGACCGTCGCCGGTGCCACCACGTAGCAGCCGTTCTCTATCGCGCGGGCGCGCAGCAGGGTGTGCCAGTGCGCCCGCCCGGTCGGGTGCGTGAACGCCGCGGGGACGAGCAGCACCTCCGCGCCGGCCGTCGCCAGCGCCCGGGACAGCTCGGGGAAGCGGACGTCGTAGCAGATCGTCAGTCCCACCGTCGTCCCGTCGACGTCGAGCAGCACCGGCTCGCTCCCGGCCTGCTCGACGCTGCTGGCCTCGAACGACTGACCGCCCACCCGCGCGTCGAACAGGTGGATCTTGTCGTAGCGGCCGGCGACGAGCCCGTCGGGGCCGATCGCGATCGCGGAGTTGAAGACACCGTCGGCGGTGGCGTTCTTCATCCCGCCGAGCACCACCGTGACGCCGTGCGCGGCCGCGGCCTCGCCCAGCGCCCGGATCTCGGGGCCGTCCTCGCGCAGCAGCCGCGCCCGCATCTGGGCGTTGGTGCCCAGCATCAGGCCGTTCTCGGGCAGGACGACCAGCCGCGCCCCGTCGGCGGCGGCCCGGCCCACCAGGTCGAGGGCGACCGCCAGGTTTGCGGCCACGTCGGTCGTGGCGTGCCACTGCGTGACCCCCACGCGGAGGCAGCTGGTCGTCCCGCCCACCGTCACACCCCCGCCGGGACGGCGGTGCGGCCGGCGCCAGCATCGGCGCCCCGGGCGGCCGCGAGGCCCATGTGCACGACCGTCCAGCCACCGCCGGAGGCCTCCATGGGCTCGTACGCGTAGACCTCGCCCCGCACGCCCGGGCCCACGATGCCCAGCATGATCAGCCAGTTGAGGAACTCGTACTGACCGTGGTCGAGCAGCGGGTAGGGCTCCAGCGAGGCGAGGTCCAGCCCGCGCCCGGCCTGCAGCATCTGCAGCAGGTAGGTGTCGAACCCGACGTCCACCCCGCCGAACTTGCCGGGGTCCAGCCAGTGCGACAGCCCGCCGGTGGCGAGCACGGCCACGCGCAGGCCGGAGTCCGTGATCACCGTGCGCAGCGCCTGCCCGAAGGCCCGGGCCCCGAACGGCGAGAAGCTGCGCGCCGGCTGGGTGATGATCGGGATCACCGGCAGGTCCGGCCGGGGCAGCAGCAGCCGGAGCGGCACGATCAGCCCGTGGTCGAGGTCGACCCGCTCGGCCAGCTCCACCTCCTGGCCGGCCGCCCGCACCGCCTCGGCCATCGCCGCGGCCAGCGCCGGCATGCCGGTGAGCTGGAGGTCCAGGTCAGGCCGCTTGAAGAACTCCATCGACCCCCGGTGCGCCGCGCCGTCGCCGATCACGAAGTGCTGGGTCTCGAAGCTCTGGAAGTGGCAGTCCGCCGTCACCAGGACGACGTCGGGCTGCGCCGCAGCGAGGTCCTCGGCGAGCCGGCGGTAGCCGCCGAGCAGCCGGTCGACGCCGTCGGCCGGGTCGATCTCGGGCCGGGCCAGCAGGTCCGGCACGTGCGAGCACCCACCGGCGAAGACCAGCCCGTCCGGGACGTCGGCCGGGGGCAGCGGCGAGGACTCGTCGACGACGAAGGCGCCCTGGCTGGCCGAGTCACCGAGGTCGTCCTTGAACCAGCGGCTCACCAGGATGGTGATGCCGTCGTTCACGCCGGCCGAGCGCAGCCGGTCCCGGTCGCCGTCGACGATCGCCCGGGCCCAGGAGGCGTCCAGGCCGAGCGTCGCGGCCGCGGCGTCGGGGTTGCTGCGCACCCGCTCGAGCAGTTCGGGGTCCCGGGCCAGCGCGAGGATCGCGTTCTCGAGGGTCGACCGGTCCATGTCAGCCCTCCACCAGCTTCCCGTTCCGCACGACGGCCACGTCGTCGATCTCGACGGTGCAATTGCGCATCGGGACGTCGAGGTGCGCCGGGGTCTCGCGGTCGGCGAACCGGTTCGACCCGGTCGACCACATGAAGTTGCCCGCCGTGGAGCGGAGCTCCTGCCCGTACAGGCTGCGCGGGTCGTAGACGTCGAAGGCCGACCACCGGGCCGGCGGGAGCAGGCCCCAGCCCATGTGGGAGAGCGCCCACACCTCGGGGTCCTCCCAGCTGTCGAAGTAGTCGCGCAGCAGGTGCGCGTCGGCGCCGTCCCCGGTCACGCCGGTGATGAAGCCCTTGGCGACCTCGATGGTGACCGTCTCGCGGACGTAGCGCTGCCACGGGATGAGGGCGTCACCCGGCTGCAGGACGATCCGCCCCTCGGCCGAGCGGTCCCTCGGGAAGCAGGCGACGAAGCCGCTGGGCCAGTGGTCCCACCGGCCGGGCTCGTCGACGTAGCCCCACTGGTGGGTGATCGGCAGGTCCTCTCCGGAGATGTCCGCGGTGAGGTCGGTGCCGGCCGCGCTGGTGACGTGGAGGGTGCTGCCGGCCCGCAGCCTGCGGCCGCCGCCCTCGACGGCCGTGCGCAGCTCCGGGCCGCCCATCAGCCGCTCGAGGACGTCGTTGGGCTCGGCCACGAACAGCATCCGCTTGCCGTTGCCGGTGATCCGGGTGCGGACGTCGGAGTGGATCAGACCGCCGACGGTGACGTCGACGACGAAGTCGCACTCACCGGCGGCGGCCAGCAGGGCCGGGACCTCGCGGCCGTCGGGGGCGTACGGGGGCAGCATCGGGTTGGACAGGCTCGAGGCGTGCAGGACCAGCGCGCTGGCGCCCAGCTGGCGGGCGGCCGCGACGGCGGCGGCCACGTACTCGTCCTTCTGCCCGAGCTCGGCGATGATGCCGACGGTCTCGCTGGGCTGCACGTTGCAGAGCCGGAACTGCTCGACGAAGTTCTCGGTCAGGGTCCTGGGCATGACGTCCTCTCTCGGTGGTGCTGGTGGTCAGTAGGTGGCGCGGACCGCGCCGCCGTCGACGACGACGGCCGACCCGGTCATGAACCCGGCGCGGGGGGAGGCGGCGAAGGCGACGACGTCGGCGATCTCGCGGGCCTCCGCCCACCGGCCCAGGGGGATGTCCCTGACCACCGCGGCGACCTCGTCGTCCGTGGTGGTGCCGTTCCTCGCCGCCTTGCTCTCGACGATGGCCTGCATCCGGTCGGTTCCGGTGGCCCCGGGCATGACGTGGACGACGCGGACCCCGTGCGGGGCCAGCTCCGCGGCCAGGGTCTTGACCAGGGCGGCCGCCGCCGAGCGGTAGGACGCCGACAGCACCCCGCCCGCGGCCGGCTGGCGCACCCAGGTGGAGCTGAGCAGCACGATCGTGCCGCTGCCCTGCGCGCGCATCTGCCGCCCGCCGGCCACCGCGAGCTGGACGACCGGCCGCAGGAGCAGGTCGTGCGCGGCCGCCCAGTCGGCCCAGGTGGTGTCGAGCGCCGGCACGATCCGCGGGCCGGGGGTGTTGAGGACGAGCACGTCGAGCCGGCCGTGCTCGGCGACGACCGTGTCGACCAGGGCCGCGGTCTGCTCGGCGTCGGCCAGGTCGCTGACCTGCGGCCGGATGACCCCCGCGCCCAGCTTCTCCGGCTCGCGGCCGGCCGTGCGGGCGCCCGCGACGACGGTCATGCCCTCCTCGGCCAGCCGCTCGGTGACGGCCCGGCCGATCCCGCGGGAGGCGGCGGTGACCAGGGCGGTCCCGCCGGTGAGTTCCAGGTCCAACGGATGTCCTTCTCTCGTGTGCTGCCGTCGGGCGGAGGGGTCCTCGTTCAGTCGAGGACCGCGATCGCCTTCTCGGGGCAGGCGTGGGCGGCGGCCCGCACGTTCTGCTCCTCGCCGGCCGGCACGGAGCCGTCGCCGATGACCGAGGCGTAGCCCCACTCATCGAGCGCGAACAGGCTCGGGCAGTGATCGGCGCAGGCCCCGTAGGCCTCGCACCGGGTGGCGTCCAGGACGACTCGCATCGCGTCTCTCCGTTCAGTGGCCGTGCGTTGGTGCGGTCAGGGAGGCGACGACGCTGCGGGCGAGCGTCGCCGCGCCGTCGAGGAAGGAGCAGGCACCGCGGCCGGGGAGAGTGGTCCCCCAGCGGGCGAGCTTCTCCCGGTGCTCGGGATCGGCGTCCCCGTCGCTCAGCGCGGTGAGCGTGGCGTGGATGGCCTTGGTGCCGTTGCGGCAGACGCCGCACTGGCGGGCGGACTCCGCGGCGTACCAGCCGCTGAGCTCGGTGGCGACGGCGAGGACGTCGTCGCCGGGCCCCAGGGCGGTGATCGAGGCACAGCCGAGCCCGCTGCCGACGGCCGCCACCTCCGCGTGCGAGCAGGCCAGCCCGGACAGGTCGCCGTGCAGGACCCCGCCGAACCAGCCGCCCATGAGCAGCCCCCTCGGGTCCTCCAGGGGGGCGCCCCCGGCCGCGAACAGCTCGCCGACGGTGCTGCCCAGCGGCGCCTCCACGACGGCGCCGTCCACGCCGGCGCCGGTGAGGGTGAACAGCGCCGTCCCCGCGGAGTCGTCGGTGCCGGCGGAGCGGAACGCCCGCGCTCCGTGGCGCACGATCCAGGCGGCCTGCGCGAGCGTCTCGACGTTGGACACCAGGGTGGGCCGGCCGTCGACCCCGCTCTCGAAGACCCGGGGCGGCTTGGCCAGCGGCAGCGCTGGGCCGCCGTTGATCGCCCGGCAGACCGCGCTCTCCTCGCCGGCGACGTAGGCCTCCGTCGTCCGGAAGACCTCGAGCCGGACCCCGTCGGGGACCAGGCCGGCCGCGGCCACCTCGGCGACGGCACGCCGCGCGGCGGCGACGCTGTCGGCCGAGGACACGTAGACGACCGCCCGGTCGGCTCCGACGACCCGCGCGGCGAGCAGCAGCCCGTCGAGCACCAGGTGCGGGCGGCGGGTGAGCAGCCAGCGGTCCTTGGCCGACGCCGGCTCACCCTCGTGGCCGTTGGCGACGACGACGGTCGGGCCGGAGGCGTCGGCGACGGTGCGCCACTTGACGTGGGCGGGGAAGCCGGCGCCCCCACGGCCGCGCAGGCCGGCCGCGGCCAGCGCGTCCACGACGCCGTCGACGGCGTCGCCGGCGAGGAAGCCCAGGCGCCGCTCGTCGGCGAGACCCCACTCCGGCGACTCGACGCCGGGGACCACCAGCCGGGCCGGGCCGCCGGGCAGCGTCCGCGCGGGGGCGAGGTCGCCGGCCGCCCGGTACAGCAGGGCCTGGGCGGCGGGCACGGTGGGCGCGGCCGGCGCGCTCATCGCACACCTCTGCCGGCCGGCACGGCGGCCAACAGCTCCAGCGCCCGGTCCAGGGAGATCACGTCGGCGTACTTGGCGTCGAGGTCGAGCAGGGCGGCGTCGTGCGGCCCGTGCTCCCGGTCGCCGACGCACTCCCGGACGACGAACGTCGGCAGGTCGGCGGCGCACGCGTCGACCACCGTCGCCCGCACGCACCCCGAGGTGGTCGCGCCGCAGACGATCAGGCTGTCGGCGCCGTACCCTGCGAGGACGCCGGCGAGCTCGGTGCCGGCGAACGCCGAGGCGTTCTGCTTGACCAGCACCGGCTCCCCGGCGCGGGGCGCGAGGCGCGGGTCTATCCGCTCCCGGCCGCTGCCCTCGACCAGCTCGGCGAGGACCGGCATCTTGCGCAGCCAGGTGCTCCGCGCAGCGGCTGGGAACGCGATCGTCGTGAACAGCACCGGCACACCGGCCGCCCGGGCGGCGTCCAGGAGGCGCCGGGTGCCGGCCACGACCGGGCCGAGCTCGAAGCCGGGCCCGCAGGCAGGGTCGGTGAACCCGTCCTGCAGGTCCACGACGACCACGGCCGGCGACGACCCCGGCGTGAGCCGGCCGGCGAGGCCCCCGGACCGGTAGCGGTCCAGGACCCCCGCGGTCCACCCGGTGCTGCTCATGCGTCCCTCCCCAGTGCCGACCTGCGGTCCACGTGCGGCTCGCGCCGGCTCACTCCGGCGGCAGGTCCGGCCAGTCGCCGGGACGGGCGCGCATGATGGCCGCGTAGTAGCGGTAGAGGTTGCGCTGGACGCCCTCCTCGTAGCGGGTCCAGTACGCGATGCCGGGGCCGGGCCAGTCCGTCACGCGGGTGGAGATGCCGATCCCGGGCAGGCCCATCTCGTAGTTGAGCTGGAAGTCGAGCACCTCCGCGGCGACCGAGCGGCCGGTGCGGCCGACGGTGATCCACGGCTCGGTGTCGTCCATCTCGAAGGCGCCGCCGACCGAGAAGGTGCCGAGGCCGGCGCGGTAGGCGCGGTCCTTCTGCTGTTGGGTCATGCGCTTGTAGCCGAGGAACCAGTTCCAGATCTCGATCTGGCCGGGCCCCTTCGGCTGCCAGGTGCGGATCGTGATGATCCCGGTCGGCGGGTGGGCGCTGCCGTCCTCGGTCATGGGCAGCGCGAGGATCGAGAAGTTCGGGAAGACGTTGCCCACGAAGACCCGGGACCGGCGCGCGATGTCGAGCTGGTGCTGGCTGATCCGGCTGGTGTCGAAGGTGTCGGCGAGGTCCTCGGGGAAGCCGAAGAACCGGGGGCCGGGCTCGTCCTCGTCCGGCGCCATCGAGAACGACAGCGAGTGTCCGGGGGCCGCCTGGATGTGGTAGCCCATCATGTTCTCGCGGAAGGGCACCGGAAAGGCGCCGATCTCCCAGACCGACCGGTGCAGGGTGCCCAGGTGGTAGTCGTCGCCGGAGAAGTTGTCGGCCCCCGACTTCCAGTTGGCGTCGACGACGAACCGCTGCGGCGCACCGAGCACCTCCAGGCCCTCGGCGTCCAGGCCGAAGATCAGGTCGAGGTACCAGGACATGCCGCCGAGGTACTCCTCCAGCGGCGGTGCCGTCGGGTCGAGCGTGGCGAAGACCAGGCCGAGGTAGGTCGACACCTGTGCCGCCGGGACCAGGCCGTTCTTGCCCTTGTCCATGCCGCCGAAGGCGTTGCGCCACAGCGGGGCGCCGACCAGGGAGCCGTCGGTGGAGTACGTCCAGCCGTGGTACGGGCAGCGGAAGTGCGAGGTGTTGCCCGAGTCGGCGCGGCAGACCTGCACGCCGCGGTGCCGGCAGGCGTCGAAGAGGACGTGCAGCTCGCCCTTCTCGTCGCGGGAGACGATGAAGTTGTCCTCACCGATCTTGCGGACGACGTAGTCGCCGTTGGCCGCGACCTCGGACTCGTGCGCCATGAACACCCAGCAGCGGCCGAAGACGCTGCGCAGCTCCTGCTGGTAGACGTGCGGGTTGCCGAACAGCGTGGCCGGGACCTGGCCCTTGGGCAGCCCGTCGTCCAGCTGGGTGAGCAGGCGGTCGACCTGCGGGTGCAGGGCGGGGTCGGCCGGGGTGGCCGGGCGCTCGACGATCTCGGTCATGTCGCTCTCCTCGAGGGGCCGCGGAGTCGGTGGAGGTGGGTCAGAAGAAGAGGGACAGGTTGTGCGTCCCGATGACGGTGAGGTCCAGGTAGACGACCCGTTCCAGCAGGCGCAGCCCGCCCTCCTCGCGACGGAGGACGTCGTGCCGCTCGCCGGCGAGGATCTGGGGGGTGGTCTGGTCCTGGCGGGTGCGGTAGATCAGCACGTTGCTGCGGACCAGGAGCTTGTCGGCGTCGGCGTGCCGCCGGACCCGCACGTTGGTGACGAAGTGCCGCAGCCGCGAGGGCGGGTCCTCCGCCCAGGCGTAGGTGGTCTCGTTCCGGGCGACCTTGCTGCCCAGGGACCCGTGGTTCTCGTTGAGGTGATAGGTGCCCTCGACGAAACCGCGCCCCCGGGCCCGCTCGACGGTCTCCCGGAGCGGCAGCTGGTAGACGACGTCCCTGCTGACCATCGTCTCCAGCCACTCGCGCTCGCGGAGGTCGTCGAGCAGCTCGGCCTCGTAGGCCAGGAAGTCCGAGGCCTCGACGTGCTCGGGGCTGGCGATCGACAGCGGCCTCACGGTGGTGGGCGCCGAGGCGGTGTCCGTCATCGCGGGATCCCTTCTGCATGCATTTTTGTATGTAGAGAGTGTGGCATGGGGCGCGTGTCACATCAAGAGCGACGGGCAACTCACCGGCGACCGGCTCCGGCCGCCGGTGAGCGCACCGTCAGGCCCGCTGGTGGGCCCGACGGTGTCCCGTTGCGCACGCGTCGCACACCGGCGCGTCGTCGGCCCCGGGGTCGCGGTCCATCTCCACGGCCACGTAGGAGTCCTCGCACACGTGGCACTCGATCCACGTGCTCGCGGCGTCGGGCACCTCCTGGCGCGGGTCCAGCCCCGTGCGGACCCGCGGCGGCAGCACCGTCACCACGACCGCGTAGAGGACGACGCTGAGGACGAGAGCGACCACCTGGGCGGCGGCGGTGAACAGCGCCGGGACGGACGTGGTCTCGAGCAGGAAGATGCCGACGCCGGCGGACACGACCCACACCGCCAGGCCCCAGGTGACCTTCGGCAGCCGGGTGGCGCGGAACTCCGGGGTGTCCCGGTCCTCGCGCACCAGGGCGAAGTGGGTGAGCGCGATGCCGACCCAGGCCACGAGGAAGACGCCCTGCCAGCTCAGCGCCTGCTGCAGGTAGCTGAAGACGTTCGTGAGCATGAGCAGGAAGACCACGACCGTGGTGACGACGACCCAGGCGACCCGCCGGAGGCGCAGGCCGGTCAGGTTGGTGAGCAGCCGCTCCCAGTTCGACGACGCCAGGTAGTAGTTCAGGCTGTTGATGCGGGTCTGCGACACGACGATGAGCAGCAGGCCGACGAACCCGAGGGCGGCGATGATCGCCTCGACGACGCCGGTCTCGGCCGTCGGGTCACCGGGCAACGCGGCGCGGACGAGGAAGATGCCGGCCGCGCCGTTCGCCGCGAACAACCAGGCGTAGAACACCCAGCCGAACGTGACGTTCTTGTGGAACCCCTCGTCCTGGACCTTGGCGAACCGGGCGAAGTCCACCGTGGTGGGCATCGTCAGGTAGATGCCCATGTAGAGGATCGTGCCCAGGAGCCAGCCGGGGAGTGCCCGGGCCTCCGGCGGGACGACCCCCTCGAAGCCGAGCCACCCGGAGTCGGGGAACCTGACCGCTGCTGCGATGACCGCGGCGATGACGCCGACGGCGTAGAAGGGCAGGAGGAAGCCGTTCAGCTTGGCCATCCACGTCTGCACGCTGCCGAGCATCAGCGGCAGCATCGCCAGCGCGATGACCGCGTACCAGACCCGGATGTCCCAGCTCGGCGTGTAGTGCTGGAAGGCCACCGCGAGGGTGCTGCTCTCGAAGACCGCGTAGTAGGTGGTGTTGGCCGCGATCAACAGCGCGGTGAGCGAGGCGCCGACGACGCCGAACATGCGGCGCGACAGCAGTGTGCTGTTCAGCCCGCTGCGCGCCCCCCAGCGGGTGAACAGCCAGTTGATGAGGGAATAGGTGACAACGGACAGGCCGATCGCGATCAGCGCATCCCGCGTGCCGAAGAGGGTCGAGGCCAGCGCGCCGTAGAACAGCCACACCATCGCACTGAGCAGCGACCAGAACGACATCGTGAGCTGCCAGCGCCCCACCCGGGCGGTGAGGGGGACCACGTGGTTGCTGTAGTCGTCGGCCAGCTGCCTCGCCACGACGTCCGGGTCGTCGGTGGAACGGGTCGTCAGCGGCGGCGCCGAGAGGTCCGGTGCGAGTGCCATGGGCTTCTCCAGTGGACGGGATGCGCTGCACACATAAATGCATGCAGTTCTGTGCCCGAGAACCAACCGTGATCCAGCCCACAAGTCAATGGGTCCGCGCACGTTTTCCACGGCTGTCCCCCGGCCGTGGACGGGCCGCTCCCGGTCGAGCGCACGCCGACGACCCCGCGCTCCCGGGAGCACGGGTTGGGCGGCGCGGAGCCGGCGGATCAGGGCGTGAGCCGGCTCCGCGTCCGGGCGCGGACGGTCCTCTCCTCGTCGGGGAGCACGAAGAGGGTCAACTGCTCCCCCTCCGCATCGGTCATGCGCAGACAGGTCTGCTCCCAGGGGGTCCGGGTGACCTCCCCGGTCGCCTTGGCGCCGACGGCCTCGAGCCGGTCGGCGAGCGCGCGCAGCCCGGCGACGTCGGAGACCTCGACTCGCAGACCGTGGTCGCGGCCCAGCGTCGTCCCGGTCTCGGACTGGTCGACCAGATCCCACTGCCGGTCGTCGAACAGCTCCACCGCGGCGTACACGGCGCCGAAGAGCACGCCGCGCTGCCCGCCAGGGTGCGTCCACTCGTCGACGACCTGCATGCCCAGACCGTCGCGGTAGAGCCGCACGGCACCGTCGAGGTCAGCGACCCGCAGGCAGACCCGCAGCTCGTCGAAGGGGGTGGGCTGCGGGACGGGCGCCGGCTCCGGGCGACTGACCAGGACGTAGAGGTAGCCGTCGGGCGCCCGGAAGTGCGACCACGCGGTCGCCCAGGAGTCCTCGACGCCGTCGTGGACCTCGCCGACGAACTCGATCCCGCCCGCCTCGAGGTGGGCCCGGACCTCTCGGACGTCGTCCACGAGGATCCCGGCGACCGGGTGCTCGAAGAAGTCGTGGTCACTGTCGGTCGGCTTGAACACCTCGAAGCCGCTGCCGTCGGGGAACCGGAACACGCGGGCCCCGGCCTGCTCGCGTTCGACCGGCAGCCCCAGCCGGCCGTGCAGCAGCTCGGTCATCGCGTCGAGCTCGGGACTGCTGGAGCCGAGCCAGGCCAGTCCCATGACCCTCATGCAGGTCCGGCCCTGTGAATGCTGTTTTGCATGCAGTTGACCGTACGAGGTGCCGCGCCGGGGGGTCAACCATCCAGGAGACGGGTGGCCGGGGTCAGACCTTCTCGACCAGCTGGTCGGCGATCCAGCCGCCGATGGCCAGCAGCAGCCCGCCGAGGATGGCGGTGCCGAAGCCGTCGACCTGGAGGCGGTCGGTCAGCGCGGCGGTCAGGCCGAGCAGCGCCGCGTTGACCACCAGCAGGAACAGCCCGAGGGTGAGCAGCACGAACGGCAGCGACAGCAACCGCAGGATCGGTCCGATGATCGCGTTCACCACCGCGAAGATGAGCGCGATCCACAACCAGGTGCCCAGCTCCCCCAGTGGCCCCGCGGCGTTGGCGTCCACCTGGACGCCGTCCAGCAGATAGGCCACGCCGTAGAAGACGCCGGCCATGAGCACGACCTTGAGCGCGAACCTGATCACGGCCCCACGCTAGCGGCCGGAGATCGCGAACCGGCCCGTGTCGGGCGGTCTAGGCACGTCTAGCCGCCCGGCTAGACACCGGCAGACGACGGTCGACGGCGACACGCGCTACGCCCTTCTACCGATCTCTACGGCCCGGGCTAGACGCGCCCATACGGTGCTCGTCATGGACCCCGTGCGGAACCCGTACGCCCCGGGTGCCGGCCAGCGCCCCCCGGAGCTGGCCGGCCGGGACACCGAGCTGTCGGCCTTCGACGTCGTGCTGGAGCGGATCGCGCACGGCCGCCCCGAGCGCTCGCTGGTGCTGACCGGGCTGCGCGGCGTCGGCAAGACGGTGCTGCTCAACCAGCTCCGCTCGGCGGCCATCGGCCGCGGCTGGGGAACGGGCAAGATCGAGGCCCGGCCCGACCAGTCGCTGCGCCGGCCGGTCTCCTCCGCGCTGCACATGGCCCTGCGCGAGCTGCGGCACCCCGACCAGGACTCGATGGACGCCGTCCTGGGGGTGCTCAAGGCGTTCGCGCTGCGGCAGGTGCCGGACGCGAAGATGCGCGACCGGTGGCAGCCCGGCATCGACGTGCCGGCCGCCGGTGGGCGGGCCGACTCCGGCGACATGGAGATCGACCTCGTCGAGCTGCTCAGCGACGCCGCCGGGCTGGCCGCCGACGTCGGCCGCGGCATCGCGCTGTTCATCGACGAGATGCAGGACGTGCAGGCCGACGACGTCTCGGCGATCTGCGCCGCCTGCCACGAGCTCTCCCAGCAGGGCGCGCCGCTGATCGTCGTCGGCGCCGGGCTGCCGCACCTGCCGGCGGTGCTCTCGGCGTCCAAGAGCTACTCCGAGCGGCTGTTCCGCTACCTGCGGATCGACCGGCTGGACCGCGCCGCCGCCGACCGCGCGCTGCTCGCGCCGGCGGAGCGGGAGGACGTCACCTTCGAGGCCGGTGCGCTGGACGCCCTCTACGCCGCCGCCGACGGCTACCCGTACTTCGTGCAGGCCTACGGGAAGGTCACCTGGGACGTCGCCGCCGCCTCCCCCGTCACCGCCGCGGACGTCGCCATGGCCGCGCCGGTGGCCGAGGCCGAGCTGGCGGTCGGTTTCTTCGGCTCGCGCTACGACCGCGCCACCCCCGCCGAGCGCGAGTACATGCACGCCATGGCCGAGCTGGGCGGGCCGGGCGGCACCGCGGTGGCGACGTCGGAGGTCGCGGTCTCCCTCGGCCGCAAGCCGGCGTCCCTCTCCCCCGCCCGGGACTCGCTGATCAAGAAGGGCCTGGTCTACTCCGCCGAGCGCGGCCAGATCGCCTTCACCGTGCCGCACTTCGGCCGCTACCTGCTCAGCCACCCGGACTGAAGCTCCCCCCTAGGGCAAAGGAAGCTCTACCCGCGTCCCCGGCCCGCTGACGTGGGTAGAGCTTCCAATGCCGCGCACCCAGCGCGGTCTCTGCACTCGACAGGGCACGATGTGTGCACGCAGCGCTGGCGAGATCGGGGATGCCGTGCCGACGTGGCTGGAGGCCGGCCTGTGGGGCCTGCTGGGCGGTGCCGCCCTGGTGCTCGGGGCGCTGGTCGCCTGGTTCGTGCGGGTGCCGCAGACGGTCATCGCCTCGGTGATGGCCTTCGGGTCCGGGGTGCTCATCTCGGCGGTGGCCTTCGACCTCATGGCGGAGGCCGCCGACACCGGCGGGCTGGGACCGACGGCGGTCGGGTTCGTGGGCGGCGCGCTGGCCTACGTCGCCGCCAACGCCGCGCTGGCCCGTCGCGGCGCCCGGCACCGCAAGCGCTCGGGGTCCCAGCAGCCCTCGGAGGACCAGCAGTCCGGCAGCGGGGCCGCGATCGCGATCGGCGCGCTGCTCGACGGCGTCCCGGAGTCCGTCGTCCTCGGGCTCGGGCTGCTGGGCGGCGGGTCGGTGAGCCCCTCGGTGCTGGCCGCCGTGTTCATCTCCAACGTGCCCGAGGGGCTCTCCTCGGCAGCCGGGATGAAGGCCAGCGGCCGCTCCGCGCGCTACGTGTTCGGAGTGTGGGGCGGGATCGCCGTCACCAGCGGGGTCGCGGCGCTGGTCGGCTACGCCGCGCTCGGCGAGGCCCCGCCGGAGGCGATCGCGGTCATCACCGCCGTCGCGGCCGGGGCGATCCTCACCATGATCGCCGACACGATGATCCCCGAGGCGTTCGAGCGGACCCGCACCTGGACCGGCGTCATCACCACCCTCGGCTTCCTCGTCGCCTTCGCGATCGACGTGGCCGGACGGTGACCGGCCCGCGCTGCGGCCCGCGCCCGCCCCGGGCAGGGTGGGACCCGTGAGCGACCCGGTTGTCGACCCCGTGCAGATCACCGTTCCCGTCGACGGCGGGGAGCTCGCCGCGCTGCGCTGGCCGCCGGCCGCGCCCGGTGCCCCGATCGCCGTCCTCGTGCACGGCATCACCGCCAACGCGATGGCCTGGGCCCGGGTGGCCGGCGCGCTGGCCGGGGAGTTCGAGGTGGTGGCCCCCGACCTGCGCGGCCGGGCCGGCTCGGCGGGGCTGCCCGGCCCCTACGGCATCGAGGCGCACGCCGCCGACCTCACCGCGCTGCTCGACTCCCTCGGCGCGGACCGCTCCGGCGCGGACGCCGCCGTCCTGGTGGGTCACTCGATGGGCGCGTTCGTCGCCGCGCTGGCCGCCGCGGGCACGGCGCGCGACCGGGTGCGCGGTCTGGTTCTGGTCGACGGCGGCCTGGCCCTCCCCCAGCCGCCCGGGGCCGACGTCGACGCGATGCTGTCCGCCCTCCTCGGCCCGGCGCTCGACCGGCTGTCGATGACGTTCCCCGACCTCGCCGCGGTGCGCGCGTTCTGGGCGCAGCACCCGGCCGTGGGGCCGTGGGTCGACGTCCCCTCGGTGGCCGCCTACCTGGCCCGCGACGTCACCGGCGAGCCCCCGGCCCTGCGCAGCACCTGCGTGCAGGAGGCGGTCCGCGTCGACGGCGGGGACGTGCTGCTCAACGAGCGGCTGCTGGAGGCGACCACCGACCTGCCGGTGCCGGCGACGCTGCTGTGGGCCCCTCGCGGCCTGACCGACCGCCCGCCGGGCCTCTACGACGAGGTGCGGCTGGCCGGGCTGGGGCTCGAGCCCTCGGGGATCACCGCCCGCGAGGTGCCCGACACCAACCACTACTCGATCCTCTGGGCCCCGCAGGCGGTCGAGGCGATCGCGGCCGCCGTCCGGGACGCCGCCGCGCGGACCTGAGGAGGCCCGTCCTCCCCGCCCTTCGCGGGCGGGCGGGGCCGTTCCCAGGTCGGCGGGTGGGCCCTGACGGCGAGCACCGCGACGTCGTCCTCCACGCCGCCGCCGGTCATCTCGGCCAGCAGCCGGTCGCAGAGCGCGTCCAGGGACTCCCCGGCGGAGGCGGCCACCAGCCGGCGCAGCTGGTCGCGGCCCTCGTCGAGGAGCACGCCGCGCCGCTCGAAGAGCCCGTCGGTGAACAGCAGCACCGTTCCGCCGTCGGGGACCGGCACCACCCCGTCGGCCCGGGGCCCGCGCCAGCCGATGCCCAGCGGCGGCCCGACCGGCGCGGAGAGGTCGCTGACGGTGCCGTCGGGGTGGAGCAGCATCGGGTCGGGGTGACCGGCCGAGGACCACCGCAGCCGGCGCCGGCCGGTCGACCGGTCGGCGGGCGCCTGCTCGATCCGGCAGACCAGCGCGGTGGCCATCGTCGGCACGGCCAGCCCGACCAGGGCGTGGTCGACCCGGCGCAGGACGCCGGCGGGCTCCTCCAGCCGGTCGAAGGCGATCGCCCGCACCAGCGTCTTGACCTGCCCCATCGCGGCCGCGGCCTCGATGTCGTGGCCCATGACGTCGCCGATGACGACCACCGTGTCGCCGTCGGGCTGCTGGAACGCGTCGTACCAGTCGCCGCCGATGGACACCCCGCGGGTGGCTCCCCGGTAGCGGACGGCCAGCTCGAGCCGCTCGGGCTGCACCGGGGGCGAGAGCAGGCTGTGCTGCAGCCGCTCGGCCACCTGCTGGCCGGCCGCGGCGAGCCGTGCGTTGTCGAGGGCGAGCGCGGCCCGGCGGGAGGCGATCTCCGCCGTCCGCAGCTCGGCCTCGGTGTGCGCGCCGCGGTCGGGGCCGTTGACCAGCGTGAGCGCACCGAACACCTCGCCGCGGGCCAGGAGGGGGAAGGTCGCGACGGCGGCCGGCCGCAGCGGCTCCAGCAGGGCGCGGGTGGCCCGGTCGCCGACCATCTCGTCCACGTGGTGCGGCAGCAGCTCCTGGATCACGACCGGCCGGCCGCTGCGCAGCGCGGTGGGCACCGGCGCGCTGCGCTCGTTGGTGCGCACCCGCGCGTCGGCGTACCGGTGCATCGCCTCGACCAGGGCGGGGTCGCGGTGCGCCCGGCCGACGTCCCGCCGGGTGCCGTCCGGGTCGACCACGCTGACCAGGCACCAGTCGGCGAGCAGCGGGACGACGAGGTGGGCGAACCGGTCGACGGCCTCGTCCACGTCGACGGTGGAGGTCATGGCCAGGTTGATGTCGCCGAGCAGCATGAGGTGCCGGCCGGCCCGCTCCGCGCTCGCGGCGGCGTCGGCCGCGACCCGCGCCGCCTCCTCCCGCGCGGCGATCGCCGCGGCGCGCTCCCCCTCGACCCGGCGCCGCTCGGTCACGTCGTCGAAGGTGACCACCAGGCCCGCCTCGGTGAGGAAGGCGTCGGCGCGGAACCACCCGCCCAGCGGCGCGAACCACGCCTCGGTGCTGCCCGACGTGCCCGTGGCGCGCACCCACCGGTACAGCTGTTCGAACGGGCCTCCGACGGCCTCGGGGAACTGCGCCCACACGTCCCGGCCGACGAGCCCCTCGACGGTCCGGCCGAGGACCGCGGCGCCGGCGGCGTTGACGTAGGCGAAGCGCCAGTCGTCGTCCAGGACCAACAGAGGCCGGTCCATGCCGTCCACCGCCTGCAGCAGCAGGTCGGAGGGGGGCGGCACCCCGGAGTCCCGGCTCACGGTGATCACTCTGCCTCATCGCCGTACCCCGCCCGGCGCGTGCGAGACCGCTCGCCCGGCCGGCGGACGATGCCACGGCCGCGCTGCTTGGCAGCGGGGGTCCGCCCTGCCACCATCCGGGAGCCCGCCACGACCCCGGCGGGCCGGTGCGGGGGAAGCGCCCCGGGTGGTGCCCGGCGCGCGCAGCGGAGGGGGTGGTCGTCGTGGCGGACCACCTTCCGCTGCCGGCTCCGGTCGAGGACCCGGTCCTCGCCGTCGGCGTCCTGGCCTCGCTGCCCGCGGCGCTGCTCGCGCTCGATCCGCAGGAGCGGGTCGCCTACGCCAACCCGGAGGCCGTGCGGCTGCTCGGCCGGCCGCTCCCCGAGCTGCTCGGGCGCGCGGTCGCGGAGGTCTTCCCGGCGGACGTCGGCGGCACCGTCAGCGCGGCGTGCGCCGACGCCGTCGCCACCGGGAGGCCGGTCGCCGTGGAGCTCGCGCTGCCCGGCATCGGCGAGGGGTGGTTCGAGCTGCACGCCTGGCCGGCACCCGCGGGCCCGGCGGTCGCGCTGGTCGACGTCAGCCCCCGCCGGCGGGCCCAGCAGGCGGCCGACCGGGCCCGTCGGGACGCCGAGCGGGCCGGAGCCCGGATGGCCCTGCTGGCCGCGGTCACCGCCGAGCTCTCCGGGGCGCTGGACGGCGAGTCGGCGCTGGGCAGCCTGGCCCGGCTCGTGGTGCCGGCGCTGGCCGACGGCTGCATCGTCACCGTCATCGACCGGGAGGGCCGGGCCCGGGACGTCGGCGCGTGGCACACCGACCCGGCCCGCCACGAGCTGCTGGAGCGCTACGCGCAGGTGCGGCTGGACACCCTCCCGGAGGCGTCGCCGGTGGCGCGGGCACTGCGGTCGGGCACCGCGGCGCAGGAGTCGGTGGCCGCCATCCTGACGCTCATGCCGCCCGGGCCGGCGCGACAGCTGCTGCAGGAGCTCGGCCCCGAGTCGGCCGTCGTCCTGCCGTTGACGGCGGAGGAGCGGCCGGTCGGCGTCCTGACCCTGTACCTCGACCCCGGCCGCAGCGCGGACGCCGACGACGTGGCCGCGGCGGCCCAGGTGGCCGCGCAGGCCGCGCGCGCGGTGGACCGCGTGCACCGGCAGAGCCAGCAGGCGCAGCTGGCCGAGGCGCTGCAGCGCAGCCTGCTCACCGACCCGCCCACCATCGAGGGCGCCGAGGTGGCCGTGCGCTACGTGCCGGCCGCCGAGGCCGCCCGCGTCGGGGGCGACTGGTACGACGCGTTCCTGCACCCCAGCGGCGAGCCGGTCGTGGTCATCGGCGACGTGGCGGGCCACGACACGGCGGCCGCCGCGGAGATGGGCCAGCTGCGCGGCCTGCTGCGGGGCATCGCGCACTACAGCGGCGCGGGCCCGGCCGAGGTGCTGCACGGGCTGGACGCCGCGATGGCGCAGATGCACCCCGGCACGCTGGCGACCGCCGCGATCGCCCGGCTCGAGCGCGGCGGGACGCTGCTCCGGTGGGTCAGCGCCGGGCACCCGCCGCCGCTGGTCGTCGATCCCGACGGCACGGTCACCGTCCTCTCCGACGGCCTGGGCGACCTGCTGCTCGGGGTGGACCCGACCGCGGCCCGCCGGGAGTTCACCGTCCCGTTGCGGCCGGGCGCGACCGTCCTGCTCTACACCGACGGGCTGGTCGAGCGGCGCGACACCGGCGTCGACGAGGGCGTCGCCCGGCTGCGCGAGCACCTGGCCGAGCTGGCCCCGCTCCCGTTGGAGCGGCTGTGCGACGCGGTCCTGGCCCGGATGGTGGACGGCACACCGAACGACGACGTCGCGCTGGTGGCCATCAGCCTCCGGTCCCCCGCCTGAGCGCATCCCGAGGGACGCCTCACTCCGAGGGGTCGGAAACCGGCCGCGACGATTGAGCCGCCGAGGTGGTGGGCACCCCTTCCCCGTCGCAGAAAACCGACGGACGGAGAGGGCGAAGTGAGTCGACTCGCGTGGCCGTTGCGCCCGCTCCCCGACGGCCGGGGCGAGGTGTGGCGCTGGGACCTGGAGACGGTGTCCGAGCTGCCCGCCGCCCGGGCGGTCCTCCGCTCGCGGCTCGGTGGCGTCGGCTTCCTCGATGAGGACGACCAGGCCGCCGAGCGACTCGTCCTCGCGTTCGACGAGCTGGCGTCCAACGCGCTGCGGCACGGCCTGTCGCCGGTGGTGGCGACCGTCATCGCCGGCAGCGGCGGCTGGCTGCTCGACGTCAGCGACCGCGACCCCGAGACCATGCCCGCCCCCGCCGTGGACCGGGACCCCGCGCAGGGCGGGCTGGGGCTGTACCTGGTGGCGCGGCTGTCGGTGGCCCACGGCTGGTACGTCAACGACGACTGCAAGCACGTGTGGGCCTGCCTGCCCACCACGATCGAGGACCGCCAGCCCGCGTACTCCTGACAGGTCCCCGTGCAGGGTCCCGCCGCGAGCGTGCGAGGGGCGAGACCGTGCACGGGGGTCCTTCTGCAACGCGACGGCCCCGGGGGATCGCCCCGGGGCCGTCGCGTGTGCAGTGCGCCCGGGACGGCGGGAACTCGCGTTCCGGCGCCGTCCCGGGGCGTCCGGTAGGTCAGGCCCCCGAGGGGACCACCAGGGAGAGCCCGCCCTTGCCGTAGCCCGGGACCTCCACCGCCAGGTCGAGGCGGTTGAAGCCGGCGAGCATGCCGGCGATGTCGTCGGGCAGCTCGTCGCCCGGGGCGTACAGCTTGTAGAGCTTCGAGTGCGGCGCACCCGGGACGTTGAACAGCGCCGACAGCACGTTGACGACCTCGTGCAGGGCCTCGGTGAGCATGGACGTCAGCTCGCCGTCCTCCTCGACGGCGTCCTGGACGCCGCCGGGAGGCAGGAGCGCCAGGGCACCGCCGGTGTAGGCCGACAAGCCCAGGTCCATGACGCACAGGGCGTTCACGGTCATGCCAGGGTCGACGTAGACGGCGACCGAGACGGGGCTCTTCGCGGTGGGGGTGACCGGCGCGCCCGGCGCGACGGCGACCGGCTTGCCCACCAGGCCGGTGAGCATGTCCTTGACCGGCTTGGCGTCCGGCAGGACGACGGCGAGGGGCGTGCTCACACGATCACCCCGTCCAGGGCGTCCTTGAAGGTGTCCTCGTTGAACGGCTTGGCGATGAGGAACAGCGCGCCGGCGTCGGCGGCCTTCTCCCGCATCTCCGGCGAGCCCTCGGAGGTGACGAACCCGAAGGGGACGCCGGAGCCGGACGAGCGCAGCGCCTCCAGGCACTCCAGCCCGCTCATGTTGGGCATGTTCCAGTCGGACAGGACCAGGTCCGGGTTCTCGGCCCGCACCTTGTCGAAGGCGTCACGGCCGTCCTCGGCCTCGACGATGTCGTGGTCGTCGTAACCGGCCTGCCGCAGGGTGCGGATGACGATCTGCCGCATGACGCGGCTGTCGTCGGCGACCAGGATCTTCACAGGGGCACTCCGTTCTCGTGGGTGAGGTCCGATCCCGGGAGCTCCAGGGCGGCGGGGGTGCCCCCCTGGACGGAGATGGACAGCGGCCGGCCGCGCCACTGGGCGTCGACACGGCAGGTGTCGGCCGGCGCGGACGCGCGCGGCGCGACCCCGACCTCGGGCAGGCCGAGGACGGACGGTCCGGGGAGGACGGCCTTGACGTTGCCGCCCACCACGTTGGCCAGCTCGCCGAGGGCGTCGGTGACGTCCTCGGCCTCCAGCTCGGCCGGGGCGTGCTCGCGCAGGAGCGCGCGGGTCAGCTCCTCGGCGGTGTCCCGGTCACAGGTCAGGACCACGGTGCCGGTCCAGGGGCCGGCGATCTCGACCCAGGAGCTCAGGGCGTCGGGGCCGGTCTCGCCCGGCAGCGGCAGGAGGACCTCGTCCTCGCCGACGAGAGCGGCCCAGGCCTGGTCGGCGATCTCCTGGATCGTGGCCTCGTCGAGCAGTGCGGTGATGACCGGCGCGCTCACAGCACGACCTCCTGGGGGAGCAGGCCGAGCAGCGCGAGCTTGTCGCGGATGGCGTCGGCGGTGAACGGCTTCAGGACGTACTCGTGCGCGCCGGCGGCCAGGGCGCGCACGATCTGGGACTGCTCGCCCTCGGAGGTGACCATCATCAGCGTCACCGCCCGCCAGGCGGGGTTGGAGCGGACGGCGGAGACGAACTGCAGCCCGTCCATCACCGGCATGTTCCAGTCGATGGTGCACAGGTCGGGCACCCAGCCCTCGTGCAGGACGTCGAGCGCCTCCTGGCCGTGGCCGGCCTGGCGGGTCTCGTAGCCGAAGGCCTCGAGGGTCCCGCTCACGATGCGCCGCATGGCGCGTGAGTCGTCGATCACCAGAGCACGCACGGTCAGGCCCCCTTCAGCGGGCGGTAGGCGGAGCTGCGGCCGATGACGACCCGCTCCCAGGAGTCGTCGACGCCGAGGGTCGTTTCTGCGGCGCCGAGGAAGAGCCAGCCGTCGGGGCGCATGAGCGCGCGCACCCGGCGGAGGATCGCCTGCTTGGTGGGCAGGTCGAAGTAGATGAGGACGTTGCGCAGGTAGACCACGTCGAACGGGCCCATCCGCGGCAGCGGGGCAGCGAGGTTGCACTCGCTGGCGGTGACGATCCGGCGCAGCGGAGGCGCCACCTCCCACTCCGTGCCGGCCCGGGAGAAGTGCCGGACCAGCATCGGCGCGGGCAGCCCGCGGTTGACCTCCAGCTGGCTGAACCGGCCGGCGCGGGTCCGCTCGACCATCTCGCGGGAGATGTCGGTCGCGGTGATGGAGACCCGGGACGCGGCGTTGGGCAGCGCGTCCTCGAGCAGCATCGCGATCGTGTACGGCTCCTGCCCGCTGGAGCAGGCCGCCGACCAGATCTGCAGCCGGTCGGCCGGCCTGCGGTCGGCCAGCAGCGAGGGCAGCACCGTCGAGGTGAGCGCGGTGAACGGGTCGCCGTCCCGGAACCACGAGGTCTCGTTGGTGGTGAGCGCCTCGACGATCTTGCGGGTGGACTCGGGGCTCGGCCGGGTGCGGACGGAGTCGACGAACTGGCCGACGTCCGGCAGGCCCATCTGGCGGGCGATCGGCAGCAGCCGCGCCTCGACCAGGTACTCCTTGCCCGGGGCGAGCACGATCGCGCTCTCCCGGTGCACGAGCTGACGGACCCAGTCGAAGCCGGTCGCGGTGAGGGTCATCGCCGTCCTCCGACGGTTGCCGGGACCCCGGTGGCGGCCCGGGGGGCGGACAGCCGCCGGTGGATCGCCTCGGCGACCCGGTCCAGCGGCAGGATCTCGTCGGCCAGACCGGCCGCCGCGACCGCACCGGGCATCCCCCACACGACGGAGGTGGCCTGGTCCTGGACGACGACGGCGCCGCCGGCCTCGCGGATGCGCCCGGCACCGGCCCGGCCGTCGGAGCCCATCCCGGTGAGGACGACGCCCAGCACCGCCCCGTCGAACGCGTCGACCGCCGAGCGGAACAGCGGGTCGACCGCGGGCCGGCAGAAGTTCTCCGGCGGGCTCTGGCTGAGCGCGGTGGTCAGGCCGCGGCCGGTGCTGCGGATGGTCAGGTGGTGGTCGCCGGGGGCCAGGTGCACGGTGCCCGGCGCCAGCTGGGTGCCGTCGACGGCCTCGACGACGCGCAGGGCGCACAGCCGGTCCAGCCGCTGGGCGAACTGGCGGGTGAACACGGGGGGCATGTGCTGGACGACCAGCACCGGCACCGGCAGGGTCGCCGGCAGCACGGGGAGCAGCTTGGCCAGTGCCTCCGGGCCGCCGGTGGAGGAGCCGATGACGAGTGCCGCGGGCGGCTTGACCGGGCCCTGGCGGGGTGCCGGGGGACGGATGCGGGCCGGGGCGGGCGCCGCGGCGCGCGCCGGGCCGGGGGTGACCGGGCGGCCGGTCAGCGCCTTGATCTTGGGGATGAGCTGCTCGCGCACGCTCTCCATCGACTGCGCGACGCTGCCGACGTTGGCCGGCTTGGTGACGTAGTCGTTCGCGCCCGAGGAGAGTGCGTCGAGGGTCGCCGCCGCGCCGCGCTCGGTGAGCGTGCTGAACATGATGATCGGCACGCGGCTGCGCGCGGCGCGGATGGCCCGGACCGCCTCGATGCCGTTCATCTCCGGCATCTCGATGTCCATCGTGATCAGGTCGGGCTTCAGCTGCTCGAGCTTGCCGACCGCGATGCGGCCGTTGACCGCGGTGCCGACCACCTGGATCGCGGGGTCTCCGGACAGGACGTCGGTCACGATCTTCCGGACGACGACCGAGTCGTCGACCACCATCACCCGGATCGGGTCCATCCGTCCTCCGTCTCCCTGGGGGCAGGCCCGGCAGGGCTCTCGCGTGCGTGGATCGACGGCACCGCCCGGAGGCCGCGGGGCGCGGGGGCGCGCCGCTCCGGTGGGGCGCGTCCGACGGCGGTGCCCGTCCTCCGAGTTGTCGGCCCACCGCGACCGGTCCTTGAGCCGATCCCGCTGATTTCCCGGACCTTTTTCGCCGGGCCGGGAATGCGATCACCGACCATTCCGGAGCATTTGTCGACAGGTGGCCGGAGCAGCCCCGGGTGACCTCCGGCGGCGGGTCCCGGAACGGTGGGCCGGGGCTCGTCGAGCGTCGTCTAGCCCTGTCTCGGACGGACCGCAGAGAGCCGCAGACGGACCTGACGTGTCAGGCGCCGCCTCCGCCCGGCAGGATGCGCCCGGTGAGCCGAGGGGGGCTGGCCCGGTCGACCGCACTCGTGGCCGGGCTGACGCTGGGCAGTCAGCTCCTGGGCTTCCTGCGGGACGTGGTCCTGGCCGCGGTGTTCGGGGTGGGCTCGGAGATCGACGCCTACCTGGTCGCCCAGGGACTGATGAACCTCGTCCTGGCGCTGATGGCCGGCGCCGTGGCGAAGTCCGTCGTCCCCACCGTGGCCCGGTCGGTCGCGGACGGGGAGCCCGAACGCGGCCGGCACAGCGTGCGCGTCGCCCTCACCGTCACCGTGCTGGTGATGCTGGCCGCGTCCGTCGTCATGGCGGTGCTGGCCCGCCCCCTCGTCGCGGCGCTGGCCCCCGGCTTCGACGGGGAGACCGCCGACCTGGCCGTCCGCCTCACCCGGCTGGTGGTGGCGGCCACCGCGCTGATCGCGGCCACCAACGTGCTGGCCGGCGCGGCCCAGGGGCACCGGCGCTTCGGCTGGGCCGCGGCCCAGGGGATCCCGTTCAACATCGCGCTGATCGTCGCCGCGCTGGGGTTCGGCAGCGTGTACGGGGTGACGGCGCTGGCGGTCGGGTTCGTCGTCGGGAGCGGGCTGCGGCTGCTGCTCGTGCTGCCGCCGCTCCTGGCGGTGGGCCAGTCGCTGCGCCCGTCGCTCGACCTCCGCGACCGCGGCTTCCGCGAGATGGTGGCGCTGGTCCCGCCCCTCCTGGTGGGCAGCGCGGTCTCCCAGGTCAACACCCTCGTCGACCGGGCGGTCGGATCGGCGACCGGCGAGGGGGCGATCACCGCGCTGAACTACGGCTGGCGGCTGGTCGGGCTGGCCGACACCCTGGTCGTGGCCACGGTGGCGACCACGCTCTACCCCGCCCTCGCCGCGGCCGCGCGCCCGGGCCGGACGCGCGACCTCGACGACCTGGTGCGGCGCGGCTGCGGCGTCCTGCTCCTGCTGGTGGCGCCGTGCGTGGTGATCCTCTCCGTGGCCGCCGAGCCGGTGGTGTCGCTCCTGTTCGAGCGCGGCGCCTTCGACGCCGAGGCCGTGCGGCTCACCGCCCTGGCGGTCACCGGGTACGCCGCCTCGCTGGTGGGCCTGGCCCTGCGCGAGCCGGCGACCCGGGCCTTCCTGTCCCTGGGCGACTCACGCACCCCCGTGGCGCTGGGGCTGCTCGGCATGGCCGTCAACGTGGTCGGCGACCTCACCCTGGGGGTCCGGTTCGGCGTCCTGGGGCTCGCCGTGTCGACGTCGCTGTCCCTGCTGCTCGTGGCGGCGCTGTCGCTGTGGCGGCTGCGCTCCGCCGGCGAGGGGCTGTCACTGACCGGCCTGGGCCGCTGCTCTGCCCAGGTCGCCCTCGCGGCGGCCTGCGGCGCGGTACCGGCGGCGCTCCTGGCGCGGTACGGGGACGGGCTCGGAGGCACGGCGGCTGCGACGGCGAGCTGCCTGACGGTCTACCTGGTCGTGCTGTGGGCGTTGCGCTGTCGGGAGCTGGGCGAGCTGGGGCGCGCCGTTCGCGGGCTGGTCGCCCGCGGGTGACCGCCGCACGATGACGAACGGCCGGCCCTCCGAGCCCTGCCCCATCGGGTTGTCCCCCAACGCGGCCATGAGATCGGAGGCGGGCAGTGCGGTCCCGGAGACCGCCCGCACCGAGCCGCCCCGGTCGTTGACGTCGACGATCGCGACCCCGACGCCCAGCCGCCGCTCCAGCCGCTCGGCCAGCTCCCGGGCCGCCATGGGCTCCAGGGGCGGCAGCAGCAGGTCGAAGTAGGGCGGCCGCATCCCGTCCAGGTCCCGGGCGAACGACCCCGCCATCCGGTAGAAGGAGCCGTGCAGGCCCAGCGGCCGCAGCACCGAGCAGCAGGCGGCGGCGAGGACGACCCGCACCCGACCCTGCCGTTCCAGGACCAGCTGCATCTTCTCCGGGATCGACAGGCCACAGCTGCTGCCGACGGTCCGGACGTGCCGGGACAGGAACCGGGCCAGCCGCCCCGGGACGACCCGCTCCCGGGGGATGGCCCCACCCGTCAGCAGGACGGCGACCTTCTCGCTCACGCCGACCGTGTCGCCCGGACGCCGCAGCGCGGCCGTGGACCGATCGAGCTCCGTGGCCAGGTCGTCATCGGGCACCAGCCACCGCGTCGACACGGGGTGGCTGGTCCACCAGCGGGTCGTCGTCGGGCAGGTCGACCAGGTGCTGGGGTGGGGCATGGGGGCCTCCGCGTCCTCGTCTCCGTGATCCGGGCCGCCGAGGGTGGCGGTCGAGCGCGGAGCACCTGGCGAGACACGCGTGAGCCACGTCACATCCGTTGCCGGCGTCGGGTACGGGTGCGGCGCGGCGTGGCGCCCGGCCCGCGGCCGGTCACCGCCCGTACGCCCGGCTCCGGCCCTGTGCCGGGAACTCCGGGACGACCACCGGGGATGACGCGCCGGGCCGCCGGGTAGCCCGCGCCGCATGGCCCTCCCCCGCGTCCTCGTCCTCGTCCTCGCCGGTGGCGCGGGCGGCCGCCTGGAACTGCTGACCGAGCGGCGGGCGAAGCCGGCCGTGCCGTTCGCCGGCGTGTACCGCCTGATCGACTTCCCGCTGAGCAACTGCCAGCACGCGCAGCTGTCCGACGTCTGGGTGTCGGTGCAGTTCCACCCCACCTCGCTGTCGCAGCACCTGGCCAACGGCCGGCCGTGGGACCTCGACCGCACCACCGGCGGCCTGCTCGTGCTGCCCCCGTACCAGGGCACCGAGCGCGCCGGCTGGGTCTCGGGCACGGCGAACTCGCTGTGGCGGTACTCGCCGCTGATCCGGGACTTCGACGCCGAGGCGCTGGTCGTCGTCAGCTCCGACGCCGTCTACGAGCTGGACTACCGCGAGGTCGTCGACGGCCACCTGGACTCCGGCGCCGAGGTCACGATGGTCACCACCGAGGTGGCGGCGGACGACGCCGCGCGCTACGGCATCGTCGAGGTCGGCGAGGGCGACCGGATCCGGGACTACGCCTACAAGCCCGACGAGCCACGGACGACGACGGCGACCAACGAGGTGTTCGTCTTCAGCCCCGACCCCACCCTCGACCGGCTGGAGGCCCTGGCCGCCGAGCACGGTGAGGACGGCCTGGAGGACCTCGGCTCGCACCTGCTGCCGGCCCAGACCAGCGACGGGCTGGCCCGCGCCCACCCGCTGACCGGCTACTGGCGCGACGTCGGCACGGTGGACGCGTACTGGGCGGCCCACCAGGACTTCCGCTCCCCCGAGCCCCCGCTCGACCTCGACCACCCCCGCTGGCCGGTGCACACCCGCGGTGGCCGGCACAGCGCCGCCCGGGTGCTGCGAGGCGCGGAGGTGGAGGACAGCCTGGTCTCCGGCGGCACCCGCGTGGCCGGCCGGGTGATCGGGTCGGTGCTGTCGCCCGGCGTCGTCGTGGAGGAGGGCGCCGTCGTCGTCGACTCGGTGCTGCTGCCGGGGGTGCGGGTGCGGGCCGGCGCCACGGTCACCCGCACGGTGCTCGACGACCGGGTGGACGTCGGGGAGGGCGCGTCGGTGGGCGGCGAGGGAGAGGTCACCCTCGTCGGGCGCGAGGCCACCGTGGCGGCGGGCAGCGAGCTCCGCGCCGGCGCCCGCTTCCCCGACCCCGACGACGACGAGGCATAGGAAGCTCTACCCACGTCCTGCGACTCAGGACGCGGGTAGAGCTTCCTATGCCTGGGGAGAGCGCCGGGTCAGGCTCGCGGGGCCAGCAGGACGTCGAGCGCGTCGGCGCCCAGCAGGTCGGCCATGACGATCCCCTGCACGCAGCCGGCCACGGCGTTCCACGCGCCGGCCGCCGCCCCGGCCGCGTCGAAGCCGCCGTCGAGGAACGCCTGGACGGCGAGCAGCTGGGCGATGGCCAGGGTGCGGGTGCGGCCGGAGACGTGCGCGGCCCAGGACCCCTCGTGCATCGCGGTCGCCCACGGCCGGCGCCGGGCGCGGCCCTCGTCGACGGCGGCCAGCCAGCGGGCCCGCCCGGCGGCGTCCAGCCCGCGCAGGCCGTCCAGGAGGCCGGTCAGCTCGCCGGTCGCCGGGCCGAGGTCGAGGTCCGGGGCGCCGACCATGCCCGCGGCGACCGCGACCGCGAACGGGCCGGTCAGCTGGCGGCGCACCAGCGGCGGGAGGACGGCGGCCGCCCACGAGCCGACCGCGGCGTCGGCGAGGACGTCGGCCGCGGCGTCGCGGGTGTCCTCGTCCACCAGCGCGGCGGCGGGGTGCTCCGGGCCCAGCACGTCGTCGCGGACCACCCGTTCGAGGGCGGCGGCGTCGCCGATGGTGCTGCGCTCGAGCGAGGCGATGAGGACGGCCGCCCGGTCGGTGCCGGGCAGGTCGGCGGCGCTGCGCACGTGCGGCACGGCGACGGCGAGCTCGCGGGCGCGGCGGGACCGGACGGCGAGCGTGGCCCGCGCCTCCCGGTCGCGGCCGGCGGCCGGGTGCACGGAGGCCAGCTGCTCGAGCGTGGTGGCGTCGGACGCGAGGCCGGCCAGCAGTGCGTCGGCGACGGCGCGGCCGGCCGGCAGGCGGACCAGGTCGAAGCCGAGGGTGGCGGCACTGACCAGCGAGTAGGGCACGGCGGCGCCTCCCAGTTCACTTCCCCCGAGGTGAGGTCAGCCCATGCTGACGGTGATCACCAGGCTGCGCCACGTGGTCGTCACCCGTTCGCCGGACCCCGGTCAGGGGGGTCCTGCGTGTCCTCGGCAGAAGCGTCAGCGCCCGGTTGCGGACAGTGACCGGAAAGGGGCCGGCCCCCGGGCCGGCGGCCTCCGAGGAGGACCGCCGGACCGGGGGCCGGGGGGAAGGGCGTCGGCCGCCGGGGAAGTCCGGCCGCGCCACGATCAGGGGTGCCGCTCAGGCACCGACCGCCTTCTGGACGTCCAGCGCCAGCAGCAGCTGGCCGTCGAGCTTGAACGCCCCGCGGATCAGCTCGCGGGCGGAGCCGTCGAGGGTGTCCGGCGGCGCCTCGAAGTCGGCCGGGTCGACGTCCACGACGTCGGCGATCGCGTCGACGAGCAGGCTCACCGCCTCGCCGTGCAGCCGGACGACGATCACGACGGCGTCGGTGTCCTCGGGCCGCGGCGGGCGGCCCAGCCGCTCGCGCAGCTCGATCGCCGTCACGACCTGCCCGCGCAGGTTGATCAGGCCGGCGACGGCGCTGGGCGCCAGCGGCACCCGGGTGAGCCCCTGGCTCCGCAGCACCTCCTGCACGTGCGCCACCTCGACGCCGTAGAGGTCGCCGTCCAGCCAGAAGGTGGCCAGCTGGCCGCCCACGGCGGGGGCCGCGGTGTCCGTGGTCATCTCAGACCTCCAGGAGGGACGAGGGGACGCCGGCCGGCGTCACGGGAGCGGAGTAGAAGGCCGGGTCGGCGGCGAGGATCGCGGCCCGGACGTCGAGCAGCTCGGTCACCTTGTCGCCCAGCACGGCCGAGCCGAGCAGGCCCAGGTCGTCGATGTCGCTGCGGACGGCCGCCTCGCCGTCGACGATGTCGAGGATCTCCTCGACCACGATGGCGACGCTGCGCCCGTGGTCGCTGTAGACGATGACCTCGAGGACCTCGCGGTCGGTCTCGCCGTAGGCACCCAGGTGCCGGTCGAGCCGGACGATCGGCAGGATCGCGCCGCGGTACTGGACGACCTCGCGGTTGCCGACCCGCTCGACCGCCTCGGCCCGCACCTGCTCGAGGCGGGTGACGGTGTCCAGCGGGATGGCGACCCGGCGGCCGCCCCCGATGGCGGCCAGCAGCATCCGCTGCCGCTCCGACTCGGTGACCGCGGACTGCAGGGCGGCCGCGCGTGACTCCTGCCGGTCGCTGGTCTCGGTGCGCAGGGCGCGCCGGGCCAGCGCCTGGACGTCGAGAATCAGCGCGACCGTGCCGTCGCCGAGCACCGTGGCGCCCGAGTACAGCCCGATCGCCTTGAGCTGGCCGCCGACGGCCTTGACGACGATCTCCTCGGTGTTGATCACCCGGTCGACCACGAGCCCGAAGCGGCGGCCCTCGGAGCGGAGCACGGCGATGACGACGTGGCCGTCGTGCCGGTCGGAGGTCAGCCCCAGGACGTCGGTGAGCCGGACCAGCGGCAGCAGCTCGCCGCGGAGCCGGTAGACCGGCGCGCCACCGACCTCCTCGACCGCGTTGGCGGCCTTCTCGGCGTCGAGCGACACGAGCTCCTGCAGGCTGATCTGCGGGATGGCGTAGCGGTCACCGGCGCACTCGACGGTCAGCGCCGGGACGATCGCCAGGGTCAGCGGGATGCGCAGCCGGCAGACGGTGCCCTTCCCGGGCATCGACTCGACCTCGATGGTGCCGCCGATGGACTCGATGTTGGTCTTGACGACGTCCATGCCGACGCCGCGGCCGGAGACGTTGGTGACCGCCGCGGCCGTGGAGAAGCCCGGCAGGAAGATCATCTGGAGGACGTCCTGCGGGCCCATCCGGGTGAGCGCGTCCGGGGTGACCAGGCCGCGCTCGACGGCCTTGGCGCCGATCCGGGCCGGGTCGATGCCCGAGCCGTCGTCGGCGACCTCGACCACGACCTGGCCGCTCTCGTGCTTCGCGCGGAGGAACAGCACACCCTCGGCGGGCTTGCCGGCCGCGGCGCGGGCCTCGGGGGACTCGATGCCGTGGTCGACGGAGTTGCGGACCAGGTGGGTCAGCGGGTCCTTGACCGCCTCGAGCAGCGTCTTGTCCAGCTCCGTGTCGCGGCCCTCCATCTCCAGGCGGACCGACTTGCCGCACTGCAGACCCAGGTCGCGGACGACGCGGGGCAGCTTGGACCAGATGTGGTCGATCGGCTGCATGCGCGTCTTCATGACGCCCTCCTGCAGCTCGCTGGCGATGAGGTTCAGCCGCTGCGAGGCGCGCAGCAGATCGGTGTCGTTGGTGCGGCCCACGTACTGGACGATCTGGTTGCGGGTCAGCACCAGCTCGCCGACCAGCAGCATCAGCTCGTCGAGCAGGTCGACGTCCACGCGGATGGTGCTGTCGGCGACGGCGCGGCGGGTCTGGCCGCCGCCGTTGTCGGCAGCGGGCGCGACGTCGGCCTCGTGCACGTCGGCGGCCTCGGCCACCGGCTCGGGCCGGGGAGCGGGGACCACGGGGGTGTCGGTCACGGCGGCGGGCACCTCGGCGACGGGGTCGGGAGCGGTTCCCGCGGGGGCGGTCAGCGTGGCGGCGGGCTGCTTGGCGGCCGTCTCCTTGCCGGCGGTCTTGGCGGTGCTCGCCTTGGCCGCGGTCTTGGCGGTGCCCGCCTTGGCGGGGGCCGGCTTGGCGATCGCCTGCACCTCGACCTCGGGAGCGGGCTCGGGGGCGGGAGCGGCCTCGACGGCCGGCTCGTCGTCCATCGCCGCGCTGATGGCGGCGACGACGGCGGAGACGTCGACGGAGCCCTCGCCGCCGGTGGCCTCGATGGAGGCCAGCAGCGAGCGGACGGTGTCGACCATCTGCAGCAGCACGCTGGTCCGGCGGGGGGTCAGCGCGAGGGCGCCGTCCCGGAGCCGGGAGAGCATGTTCTCCCCGACGTGGGTGACCTCCTCCAGGCGGTGGAAGGCGAGGAAGCCGCTGGTGCCCTTGATCGTGTGGATCGTGCGGAAGATGCTCGAGAGCCGCTCCCGGGAGTCGGGCTCCTGCTCCAGGGCGACCAGGTCGGTGTCCAGCTGGTCGAGGTTCTCGTGGCTCTCGACCAGGAACTCCTCGACGATGTCGTCCAGACCGTCCACGTTGCTCTTCTCTCTCGTCTCCGGCGCTGCACGCGCTTCGGAGGGGTCATCGGACACGGGAGGCCGAACCTCAAGCCCAAACGGCCGGGCGGCTGTGCCCCGGCCGGCCCGGGCCGGGAGGGGCCGACGTGGCCCCTCCCGGGCGGATCAGTAGGTGAAGCGGGCCACGCTGGTGCGCAGGTCGGCGGCCATCCGGGACAGCTCGTCGACCGCGGTACGGGTCTGGGTCAGCGCCTGGGTGGTGGCACCCGCGGCCTCGGACACCCCGGTGATGTTCTCCGCGATCTGCCCCGACCCGCTCGCCGCCTCCTGCACCGACCGGGACATCTCGTTGGTGGTGGCGGTCTGCTCCTCCACCGCCGAGGCGATGGTGGTCTGCCGGTCGGAGATCTGCGCCACGATCGAGGAGATCTCCCCGATCGCGGTCACCGCCGCCGTGGTGTCGCCCTGGATCGCCTGCACCCGCCGCGCGATGTCCTCGGTCGCCTTCGCCGTCTCCTGCGCCAGCTCCTTCACCTCGTTGGCGACCACCGCGAAGCCCTTGCCCGCCTCGCCGGCCCGGGCCGCCTCGATGGTGGCGTTCAGCGCCAGCAGGTTGGTCTGCTCGGCGATCGAGGTGATCACCTTCACCACGTTGCCGATCTCG
>NZ_JALPKQ010000014.1:0-115653 GCF_051383655.1 Geodermatophilus sp. CPCC 205761 | reverse complement strand
GGCCGGGCGGCGGGCGCGCTGGCCGCGCGGCGGGGCTGGCCGGTGGTCGCGGAGCCGTCGAGCGGCGCGTGGGACGCCGCGGCGCGCGGGGGAGCGCTGCTGCTCGGTGCGCCGGTGTGGCTGGCCGCGCACCGGCCCGACCGGGTGCTCGTCGTCGGCCGACCCACGCTGTCCCGGCCGGTGTCGGCGCTGCTGGCCGACCCGGACGTCCGGGTGGAGACGGTCGCCGCCGCGCCGCGCTGGGCCGACGCCGGGCGGTCGACGGCGGCCGTGGGGGTGCTGCCGGCAGGGGAGGCCGCAGCCGCCCCGGCCTGGCGGGCCGCCTGGTCGGCCGCGGCCGCGCGGGTCGGGACCGCCGTGGACGGGCTGCTCGACGCGGCCGAGGGGCTGACCGCGGGCCGGCTGGCCCGCGACCTGGTGGCCGGCCTGCCCGACGGCGCGCTGCTGGTGCTGGGGTCGTCGACCCCGGTCCGCGACGTCGACCGGCTGGCCGTCCCCCGGGCGGGGCTGACCGTGCTGGCCAACCGCGGCGTCGCCGGCATCGACGGCACCGTCTCCACCGCCGTCGGCGCCGCGCTCGCGCACCGGCGGGCCGGGGGCGGCCCGGCGGTGGCGCTCCTGGGCGACCTCACGTTCCTCCACGACCTGCAGGGCCTGCTGGGCGGCGACGGCGAGCCCCGGCCCGACCTCACGCTGGTCGTGCCCGACAACGACGGGGGCGGCATCTTCGCCCAGCTCGAGCCGGGGCAGCCGCAGTACGTGGCCGGCTACCGCCGGGTCTTCGGCACCCCGCACGGGCGGGACCTGGTCGCGGTCGCCGAGGCGCTGGGCTGGCCCGCCGTCCGGGTCGAGCGGCCCGGCGACCTGCGCGCCGCCGTCGCCGCGGGCGGGCCGCGGGTCGTCGTCGTCCGCACCGACCAGCGGGTCGAGGCCGAACTGGCCGGCCGGCTCCGCACCGCGGCGATCGAGGCCCTGGGAGGCCCGGGATGACGACGACGCCGGCCACCGTCGACGAGTACCTGGCCGCACTGCCCGAGCAGGTCCGCGATCGGGTGGCCGCCATCCGCTCGGCGATCCACGAGGCGGTGCCCGGCACCGAGGAGCGGATGAGCTACGCGATGCCGACGTTCGTCCTCGACGGCCGGCCGCTGGTGCACGTCGCCGCCTGGAGCCGGCACATCGCGCTCTACCCGCTGCCCCGGGCGATCGCCGACGCCGACCTCGAGCGGGCGGTCGCGCCGTACCGGGGCGCCAAGGACGCGATGCACCTGCCGCACCGGCAGGACCTGCCGCTGGACCTCGTGGTCCGCGTGGTGTCCGAGCTGGTCCGGTCCCGAACGGGGCCGACCGGTACCGGTTGAGCCGGTGATCCTCGGGGCACCGTCAGGCCACGGTGCACGGGGCCGCCGGCAGTTCCGCGCACCCAGGCCCGGTGGTCGAAACCCTGGCTGCCGGGCCGCCCCGGCCCGTTCGACGCCACACCAGCAGAGGAGTGCGCGATGGTCAGCCCCGAGCCCGAGACCGGTCGCGAGTTCTGGCGAGACATCAAGCCGATCGAGAACGTCTTCCGCAAGGACGCCGCCCCCGAGATCTTCCTGCCCAACACCCTGGACGACGACGAGCGGTACTTCATCCCGCTGTCGGACACCGTGGGATCCCGGCCGCTGTGGATCTCGCTCTCGCAGAACCGGTGGGCCGACGTGCTGTGGGCCAAGGAGGCCGGGCTGGTGAACCGGCACTACCACCCGCACCAGGTCTTCGGCTACACGCTGTCGGGGAAGTGGAGCTACCTGGAGCACGACTGGGTGGCCACCCGGGGCACCTTCGTCTACGAGACGCCCGGCGAGGCGCACACCCTGGTCGCGCACGAGTCGGACGAGCCGATGCGGGTGCACTTCAACGTGACCGGCCCGCTGATCTGGCTGGACGAGGACGGCCAGCCCAACGGCACCTTCGACGCCTACGACTACCTCGAGCTGGCCCGCGACCACTACGAGAAGGTGGGCATCGGCGCCGCCTACGTGGAGACGCTCCTGCGCTAGCCCTCGAGGGCGGCCTGGAAGGCGGCGAACTTCGCCTGCGTCTCGGCGAGCTCGGCAGCGGGGTCGGAGCCGGCGACGATCCCGCAGCCGGCGAACAGCCGGGCCGTGGCGGGTTCGTCGTCGCTCAGCTGGGCGCAGCGCAGGGCGAGGCCGAACTCGCCGTCGCCGCGGGCGTCCAGCCAGCCCACCGGGCCGGCGTAGCGGCCGCGGTCCATGCCCTCCAGCTCGCCGATCAGCCCGGCGGCGGCGGCGGTGGGGGTGCCGCAGACCGCGGCGGTCGGGTGCACGGCGCCGACCAGCTCCAGCAGCCCGGCCCGGCCGCGGGCCCCGCCGGGCCGCTGGACGCCGGAGACGTCGGTGGCCAGGTGCCGCACGTTGGCCAGCGTCAGCAGCTCCGGCTCCGCCGGCGCGGTCAGCGAGCTGCAGTGGGGCTCGAGCGCGCGCACCAGCGAGTCGACGGCGAGCGCGTGCTCGGCGCGGTCCTTGCCCGAGGTCAGCAGCGCCGCGGCCAGCCGGTCGTCGTCGGCGCCGGCGCCGCGCGGCGCCGTCCCGGCCAGCACGCGCGAGGAGAGCTCCCGGCCGGTGCGGCGCAGCAGCAGCTCCGGGGTGGCGCCGAGCAGGCCGTCGACGGCGAACGTCCAGCAGCCGGGGAACCGGGCGGCCAGCCGGGCCAGCAGCGCGCGGGGGTCCAGCGGGGCGTCGGCGGTGACCAGCAGGTCGCGGGCGAGCACGACCTTCTCCAGCTCGCCGGCGGTGATGCGCTGCACCGCGGCGGTCACGGTCGCGCACCACGACGCGGGGTCGAGCGCACCGTCGGCGTAGCGCAGCCGGCCCAGGGGCGCGGGCTCCGGCGCGGCGGTGGCGAGCACGTCGGCCGGGTCGGCGTCGCCGGTGGTGGTCACCCACGCGACGCCGTCGCGCCGTCCGACGACGACCTCGGGGACGACGAACACCGACGTCCCGGCGGCCGGGTCGAAGGCGATGCTGGCAAACACGACCGGCCCCGAGCCGGGGACGCCGAGAGGGTCGTCGACGACCAGGCCGGCGCTGTGCTCCTGCCACCACGCGGCCGCCTCGGCCAGCGCCCGCGGGCCGGACACCTCCAGCCGCGCGGCCTCACCCCAGCCGACCAGCCCCTCGCCGCGGCGGACCCAGGAGAGGGCGCCGCTCGCCGGGAGCAGGTCGAGCAGGCGCGGGGTGTCCTCGAGCGGCGTCGTCGTGACGGCGGGCGTGACCGACCGGGGGGAGGTCACGGCGGCCGCTGTCACGGACCCAGCGTAGGCAGCCCGGTAGCGTCCCCGCCGTGGGAGACCGGGGAGAGGACGCACACACCGCCGGCCTGCGGGCCGGTCTGGACAAGCGCCCCGCCGACGTCGCCGCGATGTTCGACCAGGTCGCCGCGCGCTACGACCTCACCAACACGGTGCTCTCCGCCGGACTCGACGCCTCCTGGCGGCGGGCCACCCGCGAGGCCCTGGGCGCGTGCCCTGGGCAGACGGTGCTCGACGTCGCCGCCGGGACGGCGGTCTCCACGGTGGAGCTGGCCGCCGGCGGGGTGACCGCGATCGCGTGCGACTTCTCGCAGGGGATGCTGCGGGCCGGCGCCGCCCGGGCGGTGCCCAAGGTGGCCGGCGACGCGATGGCCCTGCCGCTGGCCGACGAGAGCGTCGACGGCGTCGTCATCTCCTTCGGCCTGCGCAACGTCGCCGACCCCGACGCCGCGCTGCGCGAGTTCTCCCGGGTGACCCGGCCCGGCGGCACGCTGGTGGTCTGCGAGTTCTCCAGTCCCACCTGGACGCCGTTCCGCACCGTCTACACCGAGTACCTGATGCGCGCGCTGCCGCGGATCGCCCGCGCGGTGAGCAGCAACCCCGACGCCTACGTCTACCTGGCCGAGTCGATCCGGGCCTGGCCCGACCAGCCGGCGCTCGCCGCCCGGCTGGCGGCGGCCGGGTGGGCCGACGTCGGCTGGCGCAACCTCACCGGCGGGATCGTCGCGCTGCACCGCGGCCGCAAGCCCCGCGCCTGACCCCCGGCCCCGCTGCAGGGGCCCTCGGCGAGCTCGCGAGCGGTGGGGTAGCGGGTGTTTCTGGGCGCCGCTCGGAAGCCGACTTGTCACCCGTGTCACAGCCGGGCCTAGAGTAGTGACCGACAGACTTTGTGAAGCAATTCACAAAGTCGGGCGCGGAACTCCGGGGAGGGGTCGAGGTGGACGGCGGCGACCGGCGGGCCGACGTGGTCGTCGTCGGCGCCGGCCCGGCGGGGTCGTCGGCCGCCTGGCACCTCGCCCGGGCCGGCCTCGACGTCGTCGTCCTGGAGAAGTCCCGGTTCCCCCGCGAGAAGGTCTGCGGCGACGGGCTCACCCCGCGCGGGGTCAAGGCGCTCGCCGACCTGGGCGTGGACACCACCGGCTGGGTGCGGCACAAGGGGCTGCGGGTCACCGGCGGCGGCCGGGTGGTCGAGGTCGACTGGCCGCGGCTGGACCACTGGCCCGCGTACAGCCTGGTGCGCAACCGCCGCGACCTCGACGCCGGCCTGGCCGCGCACGCCGAGACCGCCGGCGCCCGGCTGGTGCAGGACGTCACGGTCACCGACCCCCTCCTCGACGACGCCGGCCGGGTCGCCGGCGTGCACGCCACCGAGGGCCCCGACCGGGTGCCGGTCACCTGGCGGGCCCGGCTGGTCGTCTCCGCCGAGGGGCTCTCCGGCCGGCTGGGCAAGGCCCTCGGCCTGGTCCGCCGCGAGGACCGGCCGATGGGCGTCGCCGTCCGTCGGTACGTGTCCTCCCCGCGCGCCGACGACGACTACCTCGACATCTCCTTCGACCTGTCGGCGTCCGGGCCCAGCGCGGACGGCATGCCCGGGTACGGCTGGGCCTTCGGCATGGGCGACGGCACGAGCAACGTCGGTTTCGGCCTGCTCGACACCCGCCGCGGCTCCGGCGCCGAGCCCCGGACGGTGCTCCGCGAGTGGCTGGCCACCCTCCCACCCGAGTGGCAGTACGACGAGGAGCACGCGGTCACGCCGCTGCGGGGCGCGGGCCTGCCCATGGCGCTGCACCGGCGCCCGGCGTACACCCGCGGGCTGCTGCTCGCCGGGGACGCCGCGGGCACGGTGAACCCGTTCAACGGCGAGGGCATCAGCTACGCGCTGGAGACCGGCGCCATGGCCGCCGAGGCCGCGGCCGAGGCGCTGGCCCGCCCCGAGGGCCCGGCCCGGGAGGCCGCGCTGCGCCGCTACCCGGCCCGGCTGCGCGAGGAGTACGGCCGGCACCACCGGCTGGGCACGGCGTTCCTCGCCCTGCTCGCCCGGCCGGGCCTGGTCCGCTTCGCCACCGCGCACGGGCTGACGCGGCCGGCGATGGTCACGGCCGCGCTGAAGCTCATGGGGAACCTCTCCGACGGGCGCGACGGCGATCGGTTCGACCGCGTCGTCGCCGTCCTCACCCGGCTGGCACCGGCGGTCTGAGCCATGCGCGCCGTCACGTCCAGCCGCCATGTCGACACGCTGTGTCGAAGGTCACCTGCTGCCCTGTCCGTGATCTCCGCCGCCGTAGGGTGCCGCTGATGCTCTCGACCTACGTCCCGATCGTCGGGCTGTTCGCGCTGGCCGCGGCGTTCGCGCTGTTCTCGGTCACCGTCGCCCCGTTCGTCGGGCCCCGCCGGTACAACCAGGCCAAGCTCGCCGCCTACGAGTGCGGCATCGAGCCGGTCGACCAGCCGCTCACCGGCGGTCGGTTCCCGGTCAAGTACTACCTGGTCGCGATGCTCTTCATCGTCTTCGACATCGAGATCGTCTTCCTCTACCCGTGGGCCGTGGCCAACGACGCGCTCGGCGTCTTCGGCCTGGTCGAGATGGTCGTGTTCATCGGCACCGTCTTCATCGCGTACGCCTACGTCTGGCGTCGCGGCGGGCTCGACTGGGACTGACAGGAGCGCACCCATGGGACTCGAGGAGAAGCTGCCGAGCGGCGTCCTGCTGACCACCGTCGAGAAGCTGGTCAACTGGACCCGCAAGTCCTCGCTGTGGCCGGCGACGTTCGGGCTGGCCTGCTGCGCGATCGAGATGATGGCCACCGGCGCCGGGCGCTACGACCTGGCCCGCTTCGGCATGGAGGTCTTCCGCGCCTCCCCGCGGCAGGCCGACCTGATGATCGTGGCCGGCCGGGTGAGCCAGAAGATGGCGCCGGTGCTGCGGCAGATCTACGACCAGATGCCCGAGCCGCGCTGGGTGCTGGCGATGGGCGTCTGCGCCAGCTCCGGCGGGATGTTCAACAACTACGCGATCGTGCAGGGCGTCGACCACATCGTGCCGGTGGACATGTACCTGCCCGGCTGCCCGCCGCGCCCGGAGATGCTCACCGACGCGATCCTCAAGCTGCACCACAAGATCATGAACGAGCCGCTGGGGCCGAAGCGGGCCCGCGAGCTCGAGCGCGCCCGCGAGGAGGGACGCGCCGAGGACCTGCTCGTCGAGATGCCCTCGACGGTGCGGGTGGACAAGACGGCGCGGGCGGCCTACGAGCGGGCGGCCGCGGAGCGGCGCACCGGCCAGTTCGCGATCGAGCAGCGGGGCGGGAACGCCGTCCTGCTGCCGGAGCCCCATGTGCGGAGCACGTCATGAGCAACGACGGCGGGTTCCCGACCCCGGGACCGGACGGCGGCCAGCAGGGGATCGGCGGTGGCGGACCGGACGGTGGCTTCCGGCGCGGCGCGTTCGGCGTCTCCGGCAGCGGCGACACCTCCGGGTTCGGCGGCCTGGTCCGCGTGGAGCCCGGCGGCGCGGTCGCCCTGCACTCCACCGACCGGCCCTACGGCGGCTACTTCGACGAGGTCACCGACGCCCTGGTCGATGCGGTCGGCGAGGCCACCTACGCCGCCGCGGTGCAGCGGGTGGTCGTCGACCGCGGCGAGATCACCTACTTCGTCGCCCGGGAGCACCTGCTCACGCTGGTCCAGGCCCTGCGCGACGACGAGGCGCTGCGCTTCGAGCTGTGCAGCAGCGTCTCGGGCGTCGACTACCTCGACAGCGGCGGCCCGGCGGCGACGTCGAACCGGCCCCGGCTGCACGTCGTGCTCCACCTGACCTCGATGACCTACCGCCGGCGCATCCGCCTGGAGGTCGCGGTCACCGCCGAGGACCCGCACGTCCCCTCGGTCACCGGCATCTACCCGACGGCGGACTGGCACGAGCGGGAGACCTGGGACATGTTCGGGATCGTCTTCGACGGCCACCCGGCGCTGACCCGGATCCTCATGCCCGACGACTGGGACGGCCACCCCCAGCGCAAGGACTACCCGCTCGGCGGGGTGCCGGTCGAGTACCACGACGCCACCATCCCGCCGCCGGACACCCGCCGGAGTTACAGGTGAGGACGACGGGCGAGCGAGCATCGCAGGGAGCGCCAGCGACCGAGGAGCGGAACGAGTCCGGAGTCGAACGGGAGGCATTGTGAGCACCACCTACGACCCCTACGCCGGCTCGCGGGAGACCACCGAGGGCCGGGTCTACACCGTCACCGGCGGCGACTGGGACCAGACGCTCGGCACCGAGGCGTATGGCGAGGAGCGGCTCGTCGTCAACATGGGGCCGCAGCACCCCTCCACCCACGGCGTGCTCCGCCTGGTGCTCGACCTCGAGGGCGAGACGGTCACCAAGGCGCGGGTGGTCATCGGCTACCTGCACACCGGCATCGAGAAGAACACCGAGTACCGGAACTGGACGCAGGGCACGACGTTCGTGACGCGGATGGACTACCTGTCCCCGCTGTACAACGAGGCCGGCTACTGCATGGCCGTCGAGAAGCTGCTCGGCATCGAGGTGCCGCAGCGGGCGCAGACGATCCGCGTGCTGGTGATGGAGCTCAACCGGATCGCCTCGCACCTGGTCGCCCTGGCCACCTTCGGCATGGAGATGGGCGCGCTGACCGGCATGACCAACGGCTTCCGGGAGCGGGAGCTCGTCCTCGACCTGCTCGAGGAGATCACCGGCCTGCGGATGAACCACGCCTACATCCGCCCCGGCGGCCTGGCGCAGGACCTCCCGGTCGGCTCGGTCGAGCACATCCGGGAGTTCCTCGAGCTCATGCCGGCCCGGGTCACCGACTTCCACAAGCTGCTCACCGGCCAGCCGATCTGGCAGGCCCGCCTCAAGGACGCCGGCTACCTCGACGTCACCGGCTGCATCGCGCTCGGCGTCACCGGTCCGGTGCTGCGCGCCGCGGGCCTGCCGTGGGACCTCCGCAAGGTCGAGCCGTACCTGGGCTACGAGACCTACGACTTCGAGGTGCCGACCGCCGACACCTGCGACGCGTGGGGCCGCTACCTCGTGCGCATGGCCGAGGTGAACGAGTCGCTGAAGATCATCGAGCAGGCGCTGGACCGGCTCGAGCCGGGGCCGGTCATGGTGCAGGACCGGAAGATCGCCTGGCCCGCGCAGCTCTCCCTCGGTCCCGACGGCATGGGCAACTCCCTCGAGCACGTCCAGCACATCATGGGCCAGTCGATGGAGGCCCTGATCCACCACTTCAAGCTGGTCACCGAGGGCTTCCGGGTGCCGGCCGGGCAGGTCTACGTGCCGATCGAGTCCCCCCGCGGCGAGCTCGGCTACCACGTGGTCAGCGACGGCGGCACCAGGCCGTGGCGGGTCCACGTGCGCGACCCCAGCTTCGTCAACCTGCAGGCCACGGCGGCGATGAGCGAGGGCGGCATGATCGCCGACGTCATCGCGGCGATCGCCTCGCTCGACCCGGTGATGGGAGGTGTCGACCGGTGAGCGCGCTCCCCGGATCGGCCGAGGGGACGGCGGTCACCGGGCTGGACTCCAGCCCGGTGGAGCCCGCGGCCGCCGACCTGCCGCCGCTGACCGAGCAGACCCGGCTCGAGGCGCGCGAGATCATCGCTCGCTACCCGCAGCCGCGCTCGGCCCTGCTGCCGATGCTGCACCTGGTGCAGAGCTACCAGGGCTACGTCTCGCCCGAGGGCGTGGCGCTGTGCGCCGAGGAGCTCGGCCTCACCAAGGCGGAGGTCGGCGCGGTGGCGACCTTCTACACGATGTACAAGCGCCGTCCCACCGGCCGGCACCTGGTCAGCGTCTGCACCAACACGCTGTGCAGCGTCCTGGGCGGGCAGCGGATCTTCGACGCGCTCGCCGCCGACCTCGCCGTCCACCACGACGAGACCGCCGCGGACGGCTCGATCACCCTCGAGCACGCCGAGTGCCTCGCGGCCTGCGACTACGCGCCGGTGGTCACCGTCGACTACGAGTTCTACGACCAGCAGGACGTCGACGGCGCCCGCGCCCTGGTCGCCGCGCTGCGCCGCGGCGAGAAGCCGCACCCCACCCGCGGCGCACCGCTCACCGACTTCCGCGGGATCTCCCGGCAGTTGGCGGGGTTCTCCCAGTACGAGGACCCCTACGACATGGCCGCCGCCATCGACGCCGAGGGGCGCATCGAGCCCACGCTCGCCGGGCTGCGGCTGGCCGTGGAGCGTGGCGAGTCCGCCCCGCCGATGCCCGGTCCCGAGCAGCCACCGGCCGACGCCGGCGAGCCCCGGGAGACGGTGCAGCCCACGGGTCGCACCGGACAGACCCCGGGGGAGGAGGCGGCCGACGCGCGCGTCGCCGCCGCCGACACCCCGGCGGAGAAGGCGGGCGCCGCCGGAGCGCACCCCGACGCCCCCGAGCCGGCCGGACGGCGGCTGCCGGACGGGGAGACCGGCACCGAGACCCCGCCCGCGGCCCAACCCGCGACCGGGACCAAGCCCCGCACCTCGCCCCGCCCGAATCCACGCCGAGCCAAGAGCAAGGAGGCCTGACCCGTGCCTCTCGCACCCGTGCTGACCTCCCGCTGGGGGGCCGAGCGGTCCTGGCGGCTGTCGACGTACGAGTCCCTCGACGGCTACACCGCGCTGCGCACCGCCCTGGGGATGAGCCCCGACGAGCTGGTGGCGCTGGTCAAGGACTCCGGCCTGCGCGGCCGCGGCGGCGCCGGCTTCCCGACCGGCATGAAGTGGAGCTTCATCCCGCAGCCGAAGCCGGGGGAGACGCCGACCGGCCCGGCCGCGATGCCCAAGTACCTGGTGGTCAACGCCGACGAGGGCGAGCCGGGCACCTGCAAGGACCTCCCGCTGATGATGGCCGACCCGCACTCGCTCATCGAGGGCGTGGTCATCGCGGCGTACGCGATCCGGTCGCACCTGGCGGTCATCTACGTCCGGGGCGAGGCGGTGCACGCCCACCGGCGGCTGCAGTCCGCCGTCGAGGAGGCCTACGCCGCCGGCTACCTCGGCCGCGACGTCCTCGGCTCGGGCTACGACCTGGAGCTGATCGTCCACGCCGGCGCCGGTGCCTACATCTGCGGCGAGGAGACCGCGCTGCTGGACTCGCTGGAGGGCTACCGGGGCCAGCCGCGCCTGAAGCCGCCGTTCCCCGCCGTCGCCGGGCTGTACGGCGCCCCGACGGTGATCAACAACGTGGAGACGCTGGCCAGCGTGCCGTTCGTCGTCCGCGGCGGGTCGGACTGGTTCAAGGAGTTCGGGCCGGAGAAGTCGCCCGGGCCGAAGATCTACTCGCTGTCGGGCCGCGTCGTCCGGCCGGGGCAGTACGAGGCCCCCATGGGGACGACGATGCGCGAGCTGCTGGAGATGGCCGGCGGCGTCCGCCCCGGCCACGAGCTGAAGTTCTGGACGCCGGGTGGCTCCTCGACGCCGTACTTCACCGCGGAGCACCTCGACGTCCCGCTCGACTTCGACTCCGTCGCCGCCGCGGGCTCGATGCTCGGCACCACCGCGCTGATGGTGTTCGACGAGACCGACTCGATCGTCGAGGCGACCCTGCGGTTCACCGAGTTCTACGCGCACGAGAGCTGCGGCAAGTGCACCCCGTGCCGGGAGGGCACCTACTGGCTGGTCCAGATCCTCGACCGGCTCGTGCACGGGCGGGGCACGGCGGCCGACCTCGACCTGCTGACCGACACCTGCGACAACATCCTGGGCCGGTCCTTCTGCGCCCTCGGTGACGGCGCGACCAGCTGCATCGCCAGCTCGCTGAAGTACTTCCGCGACGACTACGTCGCGCTGCTGCCGCCCGAGGAGCAGGCGCGGCTCGGCCGCAGCCTGCCGATCGAGCCCGTCACGGTCGGAGCCGCATAGTGACCGAGCTTGCGAGGGCACCCAGGGACCGAGCGACGCTCGTCACCGGTCCGACGAGCGCGCGCGAGGAGGACCAGTGACGACTCCCCAGCCCGCACCGGCCGCGGTGCCGGCGGTGCCCGGCCCGCACACGCCGCCGGACGCCGTCCACTGCGTCATCGACGGCTTCGACGTCGCCGTGCCCAAGGGGACGCTGATCATCCGGGCCGCAGAGCAGGTCGGGATCCAGATCCCCCGGTTCTGCGACCACCCGCTGCTCGAGCCGGTCGGCGCCTGCCGGCAGTGCCTGGTCGAGGTGGAGGGCCAGCGCAAGCCGGTGGCCTCGTGCACCATGCCGGTGACCGACGGGATGGTGGTGAAGACCCAGCTCACCAGCCCGGTCGCGGACAAGGCGCAGCAGGGGACGATGGAGCTGCTGCTCATCAACCACCCGCTGGACTGCCCGGTCTGCGACAAGGGCGGCGAGTGCCCCCTGCAGAACCAGGCGATGAGCAACGGCCGCACCGAGAGCCGGTTCGTCGACGTCAAGCGGACCTATCCCAAGCCACTGCCGATCAGCAGCGAGGTCCTGCTCGACCGCGAGCGCTGCGTGCTGTGCGCCCGCTGCACCCGCTTCTCCCAGCAGGTGGCCGGCGACCCGTTCATCGAGCTGTTCGAGCGCGGTGCCCTGGAGCAGGTCGCCATCTACGAGGACGAGCCGTTCTCCTCCTACTTCTCCGGCAACACCACCCAGATCTGCCCGGTCGGCGCGCTCACCAGCGCCCAGTACCGGTTCCGCTCCCGCCCCTTCGACCTGCGCAGCGAGCCCAGCGTCTGCGAGCACTGCGCGTCCGGCTGCGCCCAGCGCACCGACTACCGCCGCGGCAAGGTCCTGCGCCGGCTGGCCGGTGAGGACCCGGCGGTCAACGAGGAGTGGAACTGCGACAAGGGCCGCTTCGCCTTCCGCTACGCCGCCGCCAACGACCGGCTGACCACGCCCCTGGTGCGGCGGGACGGCGTGCTGGAGTCCGCGTCATGGCCCGAGGCCTGGGCCGCGGCGGCCGAGGGGCTGCGCGCCGCGCGGGCGGCCGGCGGCGTCGGCGTCCTGCCCGGCGGCCGGCTGACGGTCGAGGACGCCTACGCCTACGCGAAGTTCGCACGGGTCGCGCTCGGCACCAACGACGTCGACGCCCGCGCCCGCGCCCACTCGGCCGAGGAGCTGGCCTTCCTCGCCGCGCACGTCGCCGGCACCGGGCCGTTCAACGGCGCGGTCACCTACGCCGACCTCGGGGACGCCCCGGCGGTGCTGCTCGCCGGCTTCGAGCCGGAGGAGGAGTCGCCGATCGTCTTCCTGCGGCTGCGCCGCGCCGTCCGCACCCGCAAGCTGCCGGTCTTCGACCTCGCCCCCTTCGTCACCCGGGCCGCCGAGAAGCTGCAGGCCACGGTGCTCACCACCCTGCCCGGCACCGAGTCCCGCTCGCTGGCCGCGCTCGCCGAGGGCACGTGGGGCGGGCCTGCGGTCGACGCGCTGCGCACGCCCGGCGCGGTCGTGCTGGCCGGGGAGCGGCTGGCCGAGGTGCCCGGTGCCTTCTCCGCGCTGGCCGCACTCGTGCGCGCCACCGGTGTCCGCGTGGCCTGGGTGCCGCGCCGCGCCGGCGAGCGCGGCGCCGTCGAGGCCGGCGCGCTGCCCATGCTGCTGCCGGGCGGCCGCCCGGTCAGCGACGCCGGGGCGCGAGCCCAGGTCGCCGCCGCCTGGGGCGTCGCCGAGCTGCCGGTCACCCCCGGCCGCGACACCACCGGCATCCTCACCGCCGCCCGCGACGGGCTCCTCGGCGGCCTGCTCGTCGGCGGGGTGGACCCGGCCGACCTGCCCGACCCGCGGCTGGCCGAGGCGGCATTGGCCGCCGCGGGGTTCGTGGTCAGCCTGGAGCTGTTCCCGAGCGCCGTCACCGAGCACGCGGACGTCGTCCTCCCGGTGGCCGCGGCCCCGGAGAAGGCCGGGGCCTACCTGGACTGGGAGGGCCGGCTGCGTCCGTTCGACGCCACGCTGCACGGCACCGGCCAGCTGCCCGACGGCCGCGTGCTCCAGGGCCTGGCCGACGAGCTGGACGTCGACCTGCGGCTGCCGGCGCCCGAGGTGGCCCGCGCGGAGCTCGCCGCGCTCGGGGTCGTCGCGGAGCGTCCTGATGTCCACGGTCTGGACGTCGCGCCGGCGGCCGACCCCGCCCTGGCCGACGACGAGGCGGTGCTCGCCTCGTGGCGGCAGCTGCTCGACGTCGGGACGCTGCAGCGCGACGAGCCCGAGCTGGCCGGCACCGCCCGCCTCCCGGTCGCCCGCCTCGGCAAGGACGTCGCCCGCCGCCTGGACCTGGCCGACGGGGACCGGGTCACCGTCTGCGGCGCGATGGGGGAGGTCAGCCTGCCCGTGCTGGTCACCGAGATGCCCGACCAGGTGGTCTGGCTGCCGATGCGCGCTCCCGGCAGCGAGATCAGGACCCAGTTGGGCACCCCGCCCGGCGGCGTGGTCCGCCTCGTCGCCGGAGGTGCCGCATGAGCGTCCTGGCCGCCGCCGACCAGCCCACCCTCGAGGACTTCGGCACCGACGTCTGGTGGATCGTCCTCATCAAGATCGTCGGCGTGTTCGTCGTCCTGGTGCTGCTGACGCTGTTCGCCATCGTGTTCGAGCGCAAGGTCGTCGCCCGCATGCAGCAGCGGATCGGTCCCAACCGGGTCGGCCCGCGCGGCTACCTGCAGAGCCTCGCCGACGGGCTGAAGCTGGCGTTCAAGGAAGACATCATGCCGGCGCTCGCGGACAAGCCGGTCTACTTCCTGGCCCCAGTGATCGCGACCATCCCGGCGTTCCTCGCGTTCTCGGTCATCCCGCTGGGCCCGACGGTCAGCATCTTCGGCCAGCGCACCCCGCTCCAGCTGACCGACGCCCCCATCGGCGTGCTCGTCGTCCTGGCCTGCTCGGCGATGGGCGTCTACGGCATCGTGCTGGCCGGCTGGGCGTCGGGCTCGACCTACCCGCTGCTGGGCAGCCTGCGCAGCGCCGCGCAGATGGTCAGCTACGAGATCGCGATGGGGCTGTCGATCGTCGCGGTCTTCCTCTACGCCGGCTCGATGTCGACCTCGGAGATCGTCGCGGCGCAGGCCGACGGCAACCGGGTGTCGTTCTTCGGCCTGGAGTTCACCGGACCCAGCTGGTACGCGATCCTGCTGCCGATCTCCTTCGTCATCTACGCCATCGCGGTCGTCGGGGAGACCAACCGGGCCCCGTTCGACCTGCCGGAGGCCGAGAGCGAGCTGGTCGGCGGCTTCCACACCGAGTACTCGTCGCTGAAGTTCGCGCTGTTCTTCCTCGCCGAGTACATCAACATGGTCACCGTCTCGGCGCTGGCCGCGACGCTGTTCCTCGGCGGGTGGCGGGCTCCGTGGCCGCTGTCGATCTGGGACGGCGCCAACGCCGGCTGGTGGCCCCTGCTGTGGTTCTTCCTCAAGGTCGTCGTCGCGCTGTTCGTCTTCATCTGGCTGCGCGGCACCCTGCCCCGGCTCCGCTACGACCAGTTCATGCGGTTCGGCTGGAAGGTGCTCGTCCCAACGGCGCTGGTCTGGATCCTCGCCGTCGCCACGATGCGCACCGTCGCCCGGGAGGCCGACCTGTCCACCGGGCAGGTGGCGTTGTTCGTCGGCGTGCCGATGGCCCTGCTCGTGCTCGCCGGGCTGCTCATCGCCAGCCGGGCCAGCTACCGGGAGACCCGGATCGCGGCGACCAAGGCCGCGGCCGGCTCCATCCACCCGACCGACGCCGAGCCGGAGGTGCTGCCCCCGGCCGGGCCGCGCCGGCGCCCGGCCCAGCCCGCCGGCCCGAGCCGGGCCGAGGGCGGTTTCCCGATCCCGCCCATGGACCTCAAGGTCCCGCCGTCGCCGCGGCTGCGCCGGCGGGAGCCGGTGGCACCCGACGGCGCCGTGGTCGGCACCGGACGGCGGTCCGCCGCCACCAGCCAGGAGGACGGCGATGCCTGAGTGGAACCCGTCGGACGAGAAGGGGCTGGCGCCGACCTCGCGGGGCGAACTGGCCCGCCGGGACCCCGACGCCGGCCCGGTCAAGCGGACGAGCTGGCTGCCCGGCCCGGGCCAGGGCTTCGGCGTCACCTTCGCCCAGATCTTCCGCAAGGTGACCACGGAGGAGTACCCCGAGGTCCCGAAGGTGACCAAGCCGCGCTACCACGGGCGGCACGTGCTCAACCGGCACCCGGACGGGCTGGAGAAGTGCGTCGGGTGCGAGCTGTGCGCGTGGGCCTGCCCGGCCGACGCCATCTACGTCGAGGGTGGCGACAACACCGAGGACGAGCGCTACTCGCCGGGTGAGCGGTACGGCCGCATCTACCAGATCAACTACCTGCGCTGCATCTTCTGCGGGCTGTGCATCGAGGCCTGCCCGACCCGCTCGCTGACCATGAGCAACGACTTCGAGCTGGCCGACGACAACCGGCGGGACCTCATCTACACCAAGGAGCAGCTGATGGCCCCGCTGCTGCCCGGCATGGAGGCCCCGCCGCACCCGATGCGGCTGGGCGACGACGAGAAGGACTACTACGTGCGCGACCGGCAGGCCGCGCCGCCCCGTGACCCCGCGGCCGGGGCGCGGGAGGACCAGCCCGTGGCCGAGGGGGCGGCGGGGCGGGCGGAAGGCGCGGTGCAGGCGTGAACGACGTCGTCATCGGCGCCGGCGAGGCCGTCGTCTTCTGGGTGCTGGGCCCGATCGCCCTGGCCGGCGCGCTGGGCATGGTGCTCTCGCGCAACGCCGTCCACTCGGCGCTGTGGCTGGTCAACACGATGCTGGCGCTGGGCGTCTTCTACGTCGTCCAGGAGGCGCCGTTCCTCGGCGCGGTGCAGATCATCGTCTACACCGGCGCGATCATGATCCTCTTCCTGTTCGTGCTCATGCTGGTCGGCCGTGACTCCTCCGACTCGGTGGTGGAGACCCTCCGCGGGCAGCGGGTGGCCGCCATCGTGCTGGGCATCGGCTTCGCCGGGCTGGTCGGCGCGGGCATCGCCCGGGCCACCCAGGACCTCCCGCTGACCGGCCTGGCGGCGGTGCAGGGCGGGGCGACCAGCAACATCGAGGCGATCGCCGAGCTGATCTTCACCCGTTACCTGCTGGCGTTCGAGGTGACCAGCGCGCTGCTGATCACCGCCGCCGTCGGCGCGATGGTGCTCGCCCACATCGAGCGCGAGCCCGGCACCCGGCGCACCCAGAAGGAGCTCTCCCGCGCCCGGTTCCTCACCGACCGGCCGCAGACCTTCCCCGGCCCCGGCGTGTTCGCCCGGGCCAACTCCGTGGCCGCGCCGGCGCTGCTGCCCGACGGCCGGCTGTCCGAGGACAGCTTCGCCACCGGGATCGATCCCCAGGAGGTCGACCAGATGCCGCGTCCCACCGGCCGGGCCGAGCTCGGCAGCCCCGACGCGGCGCTGGGGTCGCTCGACCCCACGGTCAGCGACACCCCCGGCGGCCGCGACGGAGGGCAGCACAGGTGAGCGGGCTCGCGAGCTCACCCGGGAGCAGAGCAGCCCGGCGAGCGGGGACGACGAGCGCCGGCGAGGAGAAGCCGTGAGCCTCACGCACTACCTGGTGCTGGCGGCGATGCTGTTCACCATCGGCGCGGTCGGCGTGCTCGTGCGGCGCAACGCGATCGTCGTCTTCATGTGCATCGAGCTGATGCTCAACTCGGTGAACCTCACGCTGGTCACCTTCGCCCGGTCCAGCGGGACCGTCGACGGCCAGATCATGGCGTTCTTCGTCATGGTCGTCGCCGCGGCGGAGGTCGTCGTCGGCCTCGCGATCATCATGTCCATCTACCGGACCCGCCGGTCGGCGTCGGTCGACGACGCCAACCTGCTCAAGTACTGACGAGACGGGGACTCCGGGAATGGACACCGTGCCCGCCGACGGGCTGCTCGTTGCCTCCTGGCTGCTGATCGCGCTGCCGCTGGCCGGCGCCGCCGTGCTGCTGCTCGGCGGCCGCCGCACCGACCGCTGGGGCCACCTGCTCGGCACCGGGACGGTGGTCGCCGCGTTCGTGCTCGGCCTGCTCTGCACGTTCGCCGTGGACGGCCGGCAGGTCGACGTCGACCTGTTCACCTTCATCTCCAGCGGGTCGCTGGACGTGCAGGCCGGCCTGCTGGTCGACCCGCTCTCGGTGGCGTTCGTCCTGCTGATCACCGGGGTGGGCGCGCTCATCCACATCTACTCGATCGGCTACATGGCGCACGACCCGCGGCGCCGGCGGTTCTTCGCCTACCTCAACCTCTTCGTCGCCGCGATGCTGCTGCTCGTCCTCGGCGACAACTACGTGGCCCTCTACGTCGGCTGGGAGGGCGTGGGCCTGGCCTCCTACCTGCTCATCGCCTTCTGGCACGAGCGCCCGGAGGCGGCCACCGCCGCGAAGAAGGCGTTCGTCATGAACCGGGTCGGCGACGTCGGGCTGGCGCTGGCGATCTTCCTGATGTTCGCCCAGCTCGGCACCGTCACCTACGAGGGTGTCTTCGGCTCCGTCGGCGCGGTGGCCGGCGGCACGGTCACCGCGATCGGCCTGCTGCTCCTGCTCGGCGCCTGCGGCAAGTCCGGCCAGTTCCCGCTCCAGGCGTGGCTGCCCGACGCGATGGAGGGCCCGACCCCGGTCTCCGCTCTCATCCACGCCGCGACCATGGTCACCGCCGGCGTGTACCTGATCTCCCGGAGCGCGCCGGTCTTCGACGAGACGCCGACCGCGCGGGCCGTGGTCCTCGCCGTCGGTGCGATCACGCTGATGATCGGGGCGATCGCCGGCTGCGCGCAGGACGACATCAAGAAGGTGCTGGCCTACTCCACGGTCAGCCAGATCGGCTACATGTTCCTCGCCGTCGGTCTCGGCCCGGTCGGGTACGTGGCCGGCCTGACCCACCTCTTCACGCACGGCTTCTTCAAGGCCGGGCTCTTCCTCGGCGCCGGCTCGGTCATGCACGCGATGAACGACTCGGTCGACATGCGCCGCTACGGCGGGCTGGCCTCGACGATGCGCATCACGTTCGTGACCTTCGGCCTGGGCTACCTGGCGCTGATCGGCTTCCCGTTCCTGTCCGGCTTCTTCAGCAAGGACGCGATCATCGAGGCCGCGCTCGACCGCGGCGACGGCTGGGGCTACGTGCTCGGCGGGCTGGCCATCCTGGCGGCCGGCCTGACCGCGTTCTACATGACCCGGCTGATGCTCATGACCTTCTTCGGCCGGCCGCGCTGGGAGGACGGCGTCCACCCGCACGAGTCCCCGCCGGTCATGACCGTGCCGATGATCGTGCTCGCCGTGGGCTCGGTGTTCGCCGGCTTCCTGCTGGTCGTCGTCTTCCCGCTCGAGGAGTGGATGGCCCCGGTGTTCGGCGAGCCGGAGGAGGCCGAGCACGTGGTCGCGCCGCTGGTCGTGAGCGTGCTGGTCACCGTGGTGATGGCGCTCGGCGTGCTCGCCGCCTGGCTGTTCGTCGGACGGCGCGAGGTGCCGGTGGCCGCGCCGGCGCGGGTGTCCCCGGTGGTGCGGGCCGCCCGCCGCGCGCTCTACGCCGACACGGTCAACGAGTCGCTGTTCATGCGCCCCGGCCAGTGGCTGACCCGCGCGCTGGTGTTCGTGGACAACCGCGGGGTGGACGGCGCGGTGAACGGGATGGCGGCCGCGCTGGGCGGGTCGTCGTCCCGGCTGGGTCGCACCCAGACCGGCTTCGTCCGCTCGTACGCCCTGTCGATGCTCGGCGGCGCGGTCATCGTGGCCGGGGCGCTGCTGGCGGTGACGGCCGGGTGAGCGGGCTGCTTTCCGATCGAGAGGCGACGTCGTGAGTGACTTCCCGTTCCTGCTCGCCATGATCGCCGTCCCGGCGGTGGGGGCCGCGGTGGTCGCGGCGCTGCCCACGGGCCGGGACGAGGCGGCCAAGCGGCTCGCCCTCGGCGTCAGCGGGCTGGTCCTCCTGCTCGCCGTCCTCGCGACGATCGCCTTCGACTCCGGCGGCGACCGGTTCCAGCTGACGACGTCGGTCTCCTGGATCCCCGACTTCGGCGTCTACTTCGCCCTCGGCGTCGACGGCATCGCCCTGGTCATGCTGCTGCTGGTCGGCGTGCTGGTGCCGGTCGTCGTGGTCGCCTCCTGGCGGGACACCCCGCCCGGCGGCCGGTCGATGCAGACCTTCTTCGCCTGGCTGCTGCTGCTCGAGGCGATGATGGTCGGCGTCTTCGCGGCGACCGACGTCTTCCTGTTCTACGTCTTCTTCGAGGCGATGCTCGTCCCGATGTACTTCCTGATCGGCAGCTACGGCGGGCCGCGACGGCAGTACGCCGCGGTGAAGTTCTTCCTCTACAGCCTGGTCGGCGGCCTGGTCATGCTGGCGGCGGTGATCGGGCTGTACGTGGTGAGCCGGAGCGAGCTGGGCGAGGGCACCTTCGCGTTCGACGCGCTCCGGCAGCTCGAGATCGACCCGGGTGTGCAGAAGCTGCTGTTCCTCGGCTTCTTCATCGCCTTCGCGATCAAGGCGCCGCTGGTGCCCTTCCACACCTGGCTGCCCGACTCCGGTGCCGAGGCGCCGATCGGGGGCGCGGTGCTGCTGGTCGGCGTCCTGGACAAGGTGGGCACCTTCGGGTTCATCCGCTACTGCCTGCCGCTGTTCCCCGACGCATCCCGCGACCTCGCACCGTTCGTGCTGGTGCTCGCCGTGGCCGGCATCCTCTACGCCGCGCTGCTGGCGATGGGGCAGAACGACATGAAGCGGCTGGTCTCCTACACCTCGATCGCGCACTTCGGCTTCATCGCGCTGGGCATCTTCGCCTTCACGACCGAGGCGACCACCGGCGCGGTGCTCTACATGGTCAACCACGGCATCGCGACCGGCCTGCTGTTCCTGGTCGTCGGCATGCTCATCGCCCGGGGCGGCTCCCGGCTGATCGGCGACTACGGCGGCGTCGCCCGCCAGGCGCCGCGGCTGGCCGGCGTCTTCCTCATCGCCGGGCTCGCCTCGCTGGCACTGCCGGGCACCAACAGCTTCGTCAGCGAGTTCCTCGTGCTGGTCGGCTCGTTCCCGTCGCGGCCGGTGTTCACCATCGTGGCGACCGTCGGCATCATCCTGGCCGCGCTCTACGTGCTGCTCATGTACCAGCGCACGATGCACGGCCCGCCGCGCGGCGTGCTCCTGGAGACCGGCGAGGGGACGCCCGCCGGCACCGGCACCGGCACGGGCGCCACCGGCACCGGCACCGGCAGTACCGCCGCCGGCAGCACCGCGACCCTGACCGCCCCGACCGCCCCGACCGCCGCGCCTGCCCGGCTGCGGGTGCGCGACCTCGGCCGCCGCGAGATGGCCGTCGCCGCCCCGATGGTCGCGCTGGTCATCGTGCTCGGCTTCTACCCGCAGCCGCTCATCGACCTCATCGAGCCGGCCGTCGCCGCCACCATGAGCGACGTCGGCGCCGACCCCGCCGGCGTCGAGCCGGCCACCACCGACGCCGGGGAGACCGACTGATGCTCAGCGCGGCGGACGCGATCGAGGCCCCGAGCCTGTCGCTGGGCGCCCTCGCCCCGTTCCTCCTCGTCTTCGGCGCGGCCTGCATCGGGGTCCTCGTCGAGGCGTTCCTGCCCCGCGAGCACCGGCACCCGGTCCAGGTGGCCGTGGCGCTCGCCGGCACGCTCGGCGGGCTGGTCACCAGCCTGCTGCTCGCGGGGGAGCGGGAGGTCACCGCCGGCGGCGCGCTCGCCGTCGACGGCGCCGCGGTGTTCCTGCAGGCCACCATCGCCGGGCTCGGCGCGCTGTCGCTGCTGCTGTTCGCCGAGCGCTCGCTGGACCCGGCGCGGTCGGCCTTCGTCGCCGCCGCGGCGGTGCCCGCCGGCAGCCCGCGCGACCGGGAGCTGATGACGGCGTCGCGGGTGCAGACCGAGGTCTACCCGCTGGCCACCTTCGCCATCGGCGGCATGATGCTGTTCGTCGCCTCCAACGACCTGCTCATCATGTTCGTCGCGCTCGAGGTGCTCAGCCTGCCGCTGTACCTGATCAGCGGGCTGGCCCGCCGCCGGCGGCTGCTCTCGCAGGAGGCGGCGGTCAAGTACTTCCTGCTGGGCGCGTTCGCCTCCGCCTTCTTCCTCTACGGCCTGGCGCTGGTCTACGGCGCCACCGGCAGCGTCCGGCTGGCCGACATCCGCTCCGCCTCGGCCGCCGGCGGCACCGACGTCCTGCTGGTCCTCGGGCTGGCGCTGCTGATCGTCGGGCTGATGTTCAAGGCCAGCGTCGCGCCGTTCCACTCCTGGACGCCGGACGTCTACCAGGGCGCCCCGACGCCGGTCACCGCGTTCATGGCCGCCTGCACCAAGGTCGCTGCGTTCGGGGCGATCCTGCGGCTGCTCTACGTCGCCTTCGGCACCAGCGAGTGGACCTGGCGACCGCTGCTCTACGGCATCGCGATCGTCTCGATGGTCGTGGGCGCCGTCCTCGGCCTCACCCAGACCGACCTCAAGCGGATGCTCGCCTACTCCTCGATCGCGCACGCGGGCTTCCTGCTCACCGGCGTCATCGGCCTCGGTGGCGGTGCGGAGGGCGACGGCTCGGGGCTGGGCCCGACGATGTTCTACCTGCTGGCCTACGGCCTGACCACGATCGGCACCTTCGCCGTCCTGACCCTGGTCCGCGACGGCGACGGCGAGGCCACGCACCTGGCCAAGTGGGCCGGCCTGGCGCGTCGGTCCCCGCTCACGGCGGCGGTCATGGGCCTGTTCCTGCTCGCGCTCGCCGGCCTCCCGCTCACCAGCGGCTTCACCGGGAAGTTCGCCGTCTTCCGGGCGGCGATCGACGACGGCGCGTGGCCGCTGGTCGTGATCGCGCTGCTGGCCAGCGCGGTGGCGGCGTTCTTCTACCTGCGGGTGCTCGTGCTCATGTACTTCAGCGAGCCGGCGGCCGACGGCCCGACGGTCGGCGTCCCCGGTCTACCGACCACGATCGTGCTGGCCGTGACCGTCACCGCGACCGTCGTCCTGGGGGTCGTGCCCGGGGCGGTGCTGGACCTGGCCGAGCAGGCGGCTATCTTCGTCGGTTGATGACCGGAGCCAGCGCCGCCCTCGACGGGGACACCCCGGCCGACACCTGGCAGCGGGTCTCGACCCCCGCCTCGACGATCGGGCCGTGGCTGCCCGAGGGAGACCTCGGCGCGCGGCTCGCCGAGGGGCTGGCCCGGGTCGAGGACGCGCTGCTGACCGCCGTGCAGAGCGAGCACGCCTTCATCCAGGAGGCCGCCGGTCACCTCGTCGCCGCTGGCGGCAAGCGGTTCCGCCCGCTGCTGGCGCTGCTCGCCGCCGAGCTCGGCGACCCGCGCGCGCCGGGAGTGACCGAGGCGGCGGTGGTGTGCGAGCTCACCCACCTCGCCACGCTGTACCACGACGACGTCATGGACGAGGCCGCCGTGCGCCGCGGTGCGCCCAGTGCGAACAGCCGGTGGTCCAACAGCATCGCCATCCTCACCGGCGACTTCCTCTTCGCGCGGGCCTCCGACCTGCTCGCCGACCTCGGCCCGGACGCGGTGCGCATCCAGGCACGCACCTTCGAGCGGCTGGTGACCGGGCAGATCCGGGAGACCGTCGGCGCCCGCCCCGGCGACGACCCGGTCGCGCACTACCTCGAGGTGCTGGCCGACAAGACCGGCTCCCTGGTGGCCACCTCGGCCCGGTTCGGCGCCTCGTTCGCCGGGGTGGACCCCGTGCTCGTCACCGCGCTGACCGCCTTCGCCGAGGAGGTCGGGGTCGCCTTCCAGATGTCCGACGACCTGCTCGACATCGTCAGCGAGGGCGGCGCCTCCGGGAAGTCGCCCGGCACCGACCTGCGGGAGGGCGTGGCGACGCTGCCCGCGCTGATCGCCCTCGCCGGCGACGACCCGGCCGAGGCGCGGCTGCGCCAGCTGGTCTCCGGCCCGATCACCGACGACGGCGAGCACGCGGAGGCGCTGGACCTGCTGCGCTCGTCGGCGGCGCTGGCGCGAGCGACCGAGGTGCTGGGGGAGTACGCCGACCGGGCCCGGGTGCGGCTGGCCGCGGTGCCGGCCGGGTCGGTCCGTGAGGCGCTCTCGGCGCTGTGCGACTACGTGGTCACGCGCACCAGCTGACCATCCGGGGCATCCTGTGCGGGTGTCCAGCCGCCTGACCTGCCTGGTTGCCGCTGTCCTGCTGCTCGCCGCCTGCAGCGGGACGGCGGAACCCGCTGGCCCGGGCACGCCGACCGCCGCCTCGTCACTCCCACCGGCCAGCCCGTCCGGCTCACCCACGTCGGCGCCGACGTCGCCGGCGCTCGACGTCGCGGTGGTCGTCGACGGGCTGGACCACCCCTGGGACGTCGCCCAGGCGCCCGACGGCACCCTGCTCGTCGACGAGCGCGGGGGCGGCCTCACCGCGGTGCTGCCGGACGGCGCGGTGCAGGAGGTGGCGGCCGACTTCGACGACCTGTTCGCCGACGGGGAGACCGGCCTCATGGGGCTGGTGCTCGACCCCGCGTTCGACCGGAGCCGGCGCTTCTACACCTGCCAGGGCCAGGAGGACGGCGGCGAGCGGTCGATCGCGGTCGTCGCCTGGACCGTCGACCCGGCCTGGCGCAGCGCGACCCGGGTCGCCGACCCGCTGCTGGGCGGCATCCCGGTCAACGAGCGGTCCGGCCGGCACGGCGGGTGCCGCCTGCGCTTCGACCCGACGGGCGCGCTGCTGGTGGGCACCGGCGACAACGCCGTCGGGACCAACCCGCAGGACCTCGGCACCCTCGCCGGCAAGGTGCTGCGGATCGACGCGGCCACCGGCGCCCCGGCGCCGGACAACCCGTTCGCCGGCCGCGGCGGCGCGGCGGCGTACGTCTGGACGTACGGGCAGCGCAACGTGCAGGGGCTGGCGGTCCGGCCCGGCAGCGGCCAGGTCTACGCCGCTGAGCAGGGCACCGACCGGGACGACGAGGTGACGCTGCTGCGCGCCGGCGGCAACGGAGGCTACGACCCGGACGGCCGCGGCAGCTACGACGAGAGCGTGCCGATGACCGACCCGGCGCTGCCCGACGTCGTGCCGGCCACCTGGGCCTCCGGGGACCCCACGATCGCGACCTGCGGGGCCACCTTCCTCGACGGGGACCAGTGGCAGGGCTACGAGGGGCTGCTGCTGGTCGGCGTCCTCAAGGACCGTGGCGTGCTGGCGCTGCTCATCGCCGACGACGGGCGGCTGCTCGAGCAGTTCCGGTTGCCCGAGCTGGAGGGGTCGTACGGCCGCATCCGCACGGTGCAGCAAGGGGGTGACGGCGCACTCTACGTGACCACCGACAACGGGGGTGGTGAGGATCAGCTACTGCGGGTGACGCCGCGCTCCTGACCCGCTACCGGCGGCCGAGGTTTTCTCCCAGCGGGTTGTGACCGAACTCACAGGTTCGACAGGGTCGCCGGGTCAGGTTCCACGGTCGCATCCCGCGGCCGAGTGACAAGGGGAAAACCATGCACCGCTCACGTCTTCTCGTCGTCGTCCCCGCCGCCACGGCGCTGGTTCTCACCGGCCTGTCGCCCGCCTGGGCCGATGACGGGCATCCCGACCGCCACGGGCACGACGATGCCTGGGCCAAGGTCCTCCGGATCGACGACGAGGCCGAGCTGGACGATCGCGGCCGCGTGCTCGAGGTCAGCTTCGAGTACAAGTGCGAGGAAGACGACAGGAACAGCGTCACGGCCGACGTGACGGCCGTGAACAGGCACGAGGACCTCCGCTACGAGGCGGACGACGCCGATCTCAACTGCGACGGCCGCGCCCACTGGATCACCGTCCGGCTGGCCAAGGAAGAGGACAGGGCCCGGGAGGGCGACAGGGTCGACGTGACGGTGGAGATCAACGAGGACGGCGACGAACTCGACTCGGAGACCCGGCGTGACGTCGAGGTCGTGGACGAGGAGAACGGTGACCGCGACGGTGACCACCACCACGACGACAAGGACCACGACGACCCTCACTGAGCCAACGGCTCTGAGGGACTGACCTCCGACACGAGAAGGGGCGCCCGGACCTGGTGGTCCGGGCGCCCCTTCTCTGGTGTCTGTCAGGCGCTGACGGTCCAGGTGTCGCTGCCGGTGAGGATGGCGTCGAGGTCGGCCGGGGTGGTGGCGGTGGCCTGGTCGAGCTGATCGGCCATCATCCGGTCGTAGGTGGGCTTCTGCACGGCCCGGAAGACGCCCATCGGGGTGTAGCGGAGGTCCTGGGAGGACAGCCGGGACAGCGCGAAGGCGTAGGAGGGGTCGGCGCGGTGGGCGTCGTGGACGACGATGTCGGCCTCGTCGGTCTGGGTGGTCTCGGCGATGGCCAGCCCGCCGAACGGGTCGCGGACCACGCAGGAGGCGCCGTCCGGGCCGAACACCAGCGGCCGGCCGTGCTCGAGCGGGATGGTCCACTGCGGTCCGGTGGCCGGGTCCTTGAGCAGGTCGAAGGCGCCGTCGTTGAAGATGTTGCAGTTCTGGTAGATCTCCACCAGCGCGGTGCCCTGGTGTTCGGCGGCCTGCCGCAGCACGTCGGTCAGCCCCTTGCGGTCGGAGTCCATCGCCCGCCCGACGAAGGTGGCGTCGGCGCCCAGCGCCAGGGAGACCGGGTTGAACGGGTGGTCCAGGGAGCCCATCGGGGTGGACTTGGTGACCTTGCCGACCTCGCTGGTGGGGGAGTACTGGCCCTTGGTGAGCCCGTAGATCCGGTTGTTGAACAGCAGGATGGTCAGGTTCACGTTGCGGCGCAGGGTGTGGATGAGGTGGTTGCCGCCGATGGACAGCGCGTCGCCGTCGCCGGTGACCACCCACACCGACAGGTCCGGGCGGGAGGCGGCCAGGCCGGTGGCGATCGCCGGGGCGCGGCCGTGGATGGAGTGCATCCCGTAGGTGTTCATGTAGTACGGGAACCGGGAGGAGCAGCCGATCCCGGAGACGATGACCATGTCCTCGCGGGCGATGCCGAGGGAGGGCAGGAAGCTCTGCACGGCGTTGAGGATCACGTAGTCCCCGCAGCCGGGGCACCAGCGCACCTCCTGGTCGGTCTTCATGTCCTTGGCCTTGAGCGCCGTCTGCTTGTCGCCCTGGGTGGCGACCGACGCGGAGATGGCGTCGGCGATCGGGCCTCCGGGTGCGTCGGGCATGCCGAGGTCGTGCACGTGGTCGGTGGTGGTCATTCCGCCCCTCCGATGGGGTCGGCGGCGAGGGGGGCGCCGCTGGTGGAGTCGATGACGTCCTGCAGCACCGCGGCCAGTTCGGCGGCGCGGAAGGGCAGCCCGCGGACCTGGGTGTGGGACTGGACGTCGATCAGGTACTTGGCGCGCAGCAGCAGCGCGAGCTGACCGAGGTTCATCTCCGGGCAGACCACCCGCTCGTAGCGGGCCAGCAGCTCGCCCAGATCGGCGGGCAGCGGGTTGAGGTGCCGCAGGTGCAACTGCGCGACCGACCGCCCCGAGCGGCGGATCCGCCGGCAGGCCGCGCCGATCGGCCCGTAGGTGGAGCCCCAGCCGATCACCGCCACGGTCGCGTCGCCGTCGGGGTCGTCGACCTCGGTGGGCGGCAGCGTGGCCGCGATCCCGTCGACCTTGGCCTGGCGCAGCCGGGTCATCAGGTCGTGGTTGACCGGGTCGTAGGAGATGTTGCCGGTCTTGTCGGCCTTCTCCAGGCCGCCGATGCGGTGCTGCATGCCGGCGGTGCCGGGGATCGCCCACGGCCGGGCCAGCGTGTCCTCGTCGCGCAGGTAGGGCAGGAACTCGCCGTCGGCGCCGTTGGGCTCGGTGGCGAAGCCGACCGCCGGCGTCAGGTCGGGCAGGTCGTCGACGTCGGGGATCGGCCAGGGCTCGGCGCCGTTGGCCAGATAGCCGTCGGACAGCAGGATCACCGGCGTCCGGTAGGCCAGCGCGATCCGGGCGGCCTCCAGCGCGGCGTCGAAGCAGTCCCCCGGCGAGCGCGGGGCGATCACCGGCAGCGGCGCCTCGCCGTTGCGGCCGAACATGGCCTGCAGCAGATCCGACTGCTCGGTCTTGGTCGGCAGCCCGGTCGACGGGCCGCCGCGCTGCACGTCGATGACCAGCAGCGGCAGCTCGGTCATCACCGCCAGCCCGATCGCCTCGCTCTTCAGCGAGATGCCGGGACCGGAGGTGGTGGTCACGCCCAGCGCGCCGCCGAAGGACGCGCCGATCGCCGACGCCACCCCGGCGATCTCGTCCTCGGCCTGGAAGGTCCGCACACCGAAGGACTTGTGCTTGGACAGCTCGTGCAGGATGTCGGAGGCGGGGGTGATCGGATAGGCGCCGAGGAACACCGGCAGCCCGGACCGCTGCCCGGCCGCCACGATGCCCAGCGCCAGCGCCTGGTTGCCGGAGATGTTGCGGTACCGGCCCGGCGCCATCGGGGCGGGCTTGATCTCGTAGGAGACGGCGAACGCCTCGGTGGTCTCGCCGTAGTTGTAGCCGGCCCGGAAGGCGGCGATGTTGGCCGCGGCGATCTCGGGCTTGCGGCGGAACTGCCGCTCCAGGAACCGCACCGTGCCCTCGGTGGGCCGGTGGTACATCCAGGACAGCAGGCCGAGGGTGAACATGTTCTTGCTCCGCTCGGCCTCCTTCTTGCCCAGCCCGGAGTCGGCCAGCGCGTCCAGGGTCATCGAGGTCAGCGGCACGGCCACGGTCTGCCAGCCTTCCAGCGACCCGTCCTCGAGCGGGTTGGTGGCGTAGCCGACCTTCGCCAGGTTGCGGGGGGTGAACTCGTCGGAGTCCACGATCAGCAGCCCGCCGCCGGGTAGGTCGGACAGGTTCGCCTTCAGCGCCGCCGGGTTCATCGCCACCAGCACGTCCGGGGCGTCGCCGGGGGTCATGATGTCGTGGTCGGCGAAGTGCAGCTGGAACGACGACACCCCGGGCAGGGTCCCCGTCGGCGCCCGGATCTCGGCCGGGAAGTTCGGCAGCGTGGACAGGTCGTTCCCGAAGGACGCCGTCTCGCTGGTGAACCGGTTCCCGGTCAGCTGCATCCCGTCACCGGAGTCACCGGCCAGCCGGATAACCACCCGGTCCAGCTCGACGACGCTCTTGACGAAGGGCGCGGAGCCCTCGCCGGCGTCGGCGGTGACGGGCGTGTTGGTCGCAGTCATCAGTGGTGTACCTCCACCGGCCGAGATTACGTGGCTCACCCGTCACGGTTCCCGTGACGGGGGTCACAAGTGCAGAACGTCCGGGGTTCCCGGCACCGCCACGGTGCAACCGGACCGGCATCGGCCGCATTCCGTGACCGTGTCGCAGCCGCCGGGCCGGCCCTCAGGGGAACGGCGCCCCCGGGGCCGCCGTTGACCCGGGCGTGCAGCGCTGGAGCAACGGGCTGAAGACCGCGGTCCTCCTCGGTCTCATGGGGGCGCTGATCCTCGCCGCCGGCGCGCTGATCGGCGGACGGGGCGGACTCTTGATCGCACTCGTCGTCGCCCTCGCGGTCAACGGCTACGCGTACGTCAACAGCGACACGCTCGCCCTGCGGGCGATGCGTGCCTTCCCGGTGACCGAGACGCAGGCCCCGGCGCTCTACGCGATGGTCCGGGAGCTGGCCACCGGGGCCCGGCAGCCGATGCCCCGGCTCTACGTGAGCCCGACCGACCAGCCCAACGCGTTCGCCACCGGCCGCAACCCGCGCAGGGCGGCCGTCTGCGTCACCCAGGGCATCCTGGAACTGCTCGACCGCCGGGAGCTGCGCGGCGTCCTCGCCCACGAGCTGTCGCACGTCTACAACCGCGACATCCTCATCAGCTCGGTCGCCGGCGCGATGGCGACGGTGGTCACCTATCTCGCGCACATGGCGATGTTCGCCTCGCTGTTCGGCGGCCGGTCCGACGAGCGGGGCGGCGGCAACGCCCTCGGCAGCCTGCTGCTGGTCTTCCTGGGCCCGGTCGCGGCGGGGGTGGTGCGGATGGCGGTCAGCCGCAGCCGCGAGTACCAGGCCGACGCCTCGGGGGCCGCGCTCTCGCACGACCCACTCGCGCTGGCCGCGGCGCTGCGCAAGATCGAGCGCGGCGCCACCGCCCGGCCTCTGCCGCAGGAGGACCGGCTGGTGACCCAGAGCCACCTGATGATCGCCAACCCGTTCCGCGGTCAGGGGCTCGCGTCGCTGTTCACCACCCACCCGCCGATGGCTCAGCGGATCGCCCGGCTGGAGCAGATGGCCCGGGAGCCCGACCAGCGCTGAGAGGGCGGGGCCTTCGTCAGCGGTAGTTGTCGAACTGCAGGGCGACGTCGAGGTCCTTGCCGCGCAGCAGCTGCTGGACCGCCTGCAGGTCGTCGCGCTTCTTCCCGCTGACCCGCAGCTGGTCACCCTGGATCTGGGCCTGGACGCCCTTGGGCCCCTCGTCACGGATGATCTTGGCGATCTGCTTGGCCTTGTCCGACTCGATGCCCTGCTTGATCCGCGCGGAGATCTTGTAGGACCGCCCCGAGGACTGTGGCTCGTCGGCGTCCAACGACTTGAGCGAGATGCCACGCTTGATCAGCTTCTCCTTGAAGACGTCGAGCGCGGCGGCGACCCGCTCCTCGGTGTCGGCGCTGAGAGTCACGCCCTCCTCGCCGGCCCAGGCGATCGTGGCGTTGGTGCCGCGGAAGTCGAAGCGCTGGGAGAGCTCCTTGGCCGCCTGGTTGAGGGCGTTGTCGACCTCCTGGCGGTCGACCTTGCTCACCACGTCGAACGATGCGTCGGCCATCGGGTGCTCCTCTCGGTCCGCCGCGCGCCGTCCGGAGCCCCGGTGGGACACCGGCGAGGCCGGGCGACGTCGTCTTGTACGCTTCCCGGGTACCACCACGGCGGGTTGCCCGAGTGGCCAATGGGAGCGGACTGTAAATCCGTCGGCTTAGCCTACGAAGGTTCGAATCCTTCACCCGCCACGGGTACGACCAGGGTCCCCGACCTCCGCTGAGGTCGGGGGCCCTGTGCTGTCTCAGGGGGCCGTGGGGGCCCGGGCGCTCGCGACGGCGGTCCGCTCGAGCGGCTCCCCGCCGAGGAACAGCCAGCCGAAGGCGATCTGCACGCTGCGCGTGCACGTCACCGTGACCTCCGCCCCGTCGGTGTCCGTCGACCACGCGTCGAGCCCGCCGCCGCCGTCGGCGAGCTGGTCGGCGACGGCGGCCTGCGTGCTGGCCCGGGTGAGCGGCAGCGTCGCCCCGACCCCCGTCGCGTAGAGCGCCGCCTCGTCGGTCGCGTTCGCGGCCGCGAGGGCCGCCCCGTCGCACACCGACTGCACCTCCTGCTGCTCGAGGAAGGCGTCCGAGGCCGCGATCGCGCCGAACGCCATGAGCGCCGCGACCAGCCAGCACACGAGGACCAGCGGCAGTGTCGAGCCACGCTCGGCGGCGTCCCCGGTCTGTCGCACGCGGGGCAGCGTAGGGGGCGTCCTCGATCTCTCCACGGCCTGTGGACGCCGCTGTGGACGCGTGTGGACGGTCGGGGGACGCCCCCGGTCCGCCGCGGCCGCCCCTGTGGACCGCCCCCGACACGCCGACGGCACGACACGCGAGACCCCGCCGGCACCAGCCGTCCCACCGCCCCCTCGTGTCATGCGTTCGGGTGACACAGTGCCATTTTCGACCACGGACAGTGACGACATAGCGAGGCGTCACCCCGTCGTGATCTTCCGTGCTTGTCCCGATCGGGTGACGGGCAGCAATCTTCCCGGCGCGGTCCGTACCGAACGACGCTCTGCCCCCGCGCCTGGGTGACTGCCGCGCTCTTGGAGCAGTCCTTCATGCCTGAGGAGGCGTCATGCGCACGAACACGTCCGACCGTGGCACCCGCTGGAACCGTGGCACCCGGTGGAACCGTGGCACCCGGTGGAACCGCGGGACCCGCTGGAACAGCTGACCGGCCTCTGACGAAGGGTGGCCGGCCCGTTTGCCGGCTGCCCCTTTCGGGGTGCACGCTCGAACCGGAGCCGCCTGCAACCCGACTGGCGCTGTTAGCCTCTCGGCCGCACTTCTCCCTCACTTCTTCGCTGGGAACGGGTGACCGTGGCCGAACTCGATCCGAGCGCGCCCGCGCGGTGGTCGGCGTTCCGCCAACCGTCCGTGGTGGCGTTCGGCAGCATCGCTCTGGCGCTGCCGTTCGTCGTCTACCTGCTGGGCACGGCCACCGCGCCGGTGGACCTGTGGGTGGTGCCGGCGTTCTTCGCCGCCTTCCTCGTCGCCGAACGGCTGACGCTGGCCGTCGAGGTGCGCTCGCACACCTTCACCTGCTCCGTCGGTGAGGTCGTGCTGGTCGTCGCCCTCGTCGAGATGGGCGGCACCTGGACGGCGGTCGCGTGGGCGGCCGCGATCTGGGTGATCAGCGTCCGCGACCCGATCGCCATCTCCAAGACCCTCACCAACGTCGCGGCGACCGTCATCCAGGTCGGCGTCGTGGTCCTGGTCCTGGACAACCTGCCGGTCGGTCCGCTCACCGACCCGCTCACCTGGCTCTGCTACATCCTCGCGGTCGCCACGGCCACCGCCGTCGGCACGCTCATCGTCATCGCGGCCATCGCCATCACGCAGGGCAACCCGGGCCGGGTGATGCTGGCCCGGCTGTTCGTCCCCGTGCTGGTCGTCTACCCGCTCTCGGTGGTCATCGGCCTGGTCGCCTCGCTGCTGGTCGACCGGACCGCGTGGGCCTGGCTGCTGCTCCTGCCGGTGCTCGTGGCCCTGGCGCTGCTGTACCAGCGCTTCGCCCGGGTGGCCCGGGAGAGCGAGCGGCTGGAGCGGGTCTACGAGTTCGCCCGGCGGGTGGAGCAGGTCAGCTCCGACGAGGACGGCACCCGGCTGATCGTCGAGGCGGTCAAGGAACTGCTCAACGCCGAGCGCGTGGCGCTGTGGCTGCCGCCCTACCTGGACGAGGGGCCGCGCCTGGTCGTCGCGACCGAGGACGGCCGCAGCTGGTACGACGGCCCGAGCGACCCCGACGACCTCATCCGCCGGCGGGCCACCGACGGCTCGGTGGACGGCCCCGTCCTCGTCTCCCTGGCGCGGGCGACCGACGCCGAGGCCGCCGCCCTCGCCCGCCGCGGCGCCGAGGACCTGCTCGCCGCTCCCGTGGCCACCGCGGCCGGGGAGCCGGGTTACCTGGAGATCTGCGACCGGCGCAGCGACGTCGTCTCCTTCGTCGACGGCGACCGCGCCGCGCTGGACTCGATGCTGACCCACGTCAACGCGGCGATCCGGCAGCAGCAGCTGCTCACCCAGATCCGCTACGACGCCGACCACGACCGGCTCACCGGGCTGCCCAACCGGCAGCGCCTCGCGGTGGAGATCGACCAGCTGCTCGCCGCCGACCCGGTGGCCGGCCGCGCCGGGCTGATCCTCGCCGCCCTGGACAACTGCACCGAGGTCACCGACACCCTCGGGCACGCGGCCAGCGACGAGCTGCTGCTGGTCACCGCCGGCCTGCTCCGGGAGCACGCGCCCCCGCAGGCCCTCGTGGCCCGCATGGAGGGTGAGCAGTTCGCCGTCCTGCTGCCCGGGCTGTCCCTCGCCGCCACCGAGCGGGCCGCCCGGCGGCTGCGGGAGGCCACCTCCACGCGGGCGCGGGTGGCCGGCCTGGACCTCGAGGTGACGCTGTCCATCGGCGTGGCCGCGGCCCCGGTCCACGGCACCGACGCCGGCACGCTCATGCAGCGGGCCGACGTCGCGCTGCTGGCCGGGTCCGGCTCCAGCGGCGTGGCGAGCTACCACCCGGTGCTCGACCAGCAGAGCCTGCGCCGGCTGCAGCTGGGCACCGAGCTCGAGCAGGCGATGGCCGAGGGCCAGATCAGCGTCGTCTTCCAGCCGATCATCGACGCGCGGTCCTCCGACATCGTGTCGGTCGAGACGCTGGTCCGCTGGGCGCACCCGCGGTACGGCGCGATCGCGCCGGACGACTTCATCCACCTGGCCGAGCAGATCGGCCGGATCGGGCTGCTCACCGACCACGTGCTCGACCTGGCGCTGGCCCGCTGCCGCAAGTGGCTGGACCAGGACATCGCCCTGTCGGTGGCGGTCAACCTGTCCGCGCGCTGCCTGGCCGAGCCGGACCTCGTCGACCGGGTGCGGCGCGCGCTGCGGCGGCACGGGGTCCCGGGGGAGCTGCTGACGCTGGAGCTCACCGAGGGCAGCGTCGTCGACGACTCGGTGCGCAGCAGCACCGTCCTGGCCGACCTGCACGCCCTGGGCCTGCGGCTGTCGATGGACGACTTCGGCACCGGCTACTCGTCGCTGTCCCAGCTGCGCCAGCTGCCGATCGACGAGGTGAAGATCGACAAGTCCTTCGTGCTGGGGATGTCCACCAGCCAGGGCGAGTCGTTCATCGCCCGGTCGATCATCGAGCTGGCGCACAACCTGGGCCTGCGGGTCGTCGCCGAGGGCGTCGAGGACGAGCTGACCCGCAACCTGCTGGCCGAGATGGGCTGCGACAAGCTGCAGGGCTTCCTGGTCAGCCGGCCGCTGCCCGACGAGCGGCTGGAGAGCTGGATCCTGGCCCGCACCGGCGTCCGCTCGGCGGCTCCGGGTGCGCCGCACCGGCGGCTGTTCGTCCGCACCTGACGGCGCGCCGGAAACCCCGGCGACGGACGGCCGACGGCGTCGGGTACAGTTCTCGACGGCTCCGGCCACCGCCCCTTTAGCTCAGTCGGCAGAGCGTCTCCATGGTAAGGAGAAGGTCTACGGTTCGATTCCGTAAAGGGGCTCCGACCGACCGGTCCTGTCGCGAGACCGGGCCGCACGGTCTCCCGGCGGTGTAGCTCAGCCAGGCAGAGCAAGCGGCTCATAATCGCTGTGTCACCGGTTCAAATCCGGTCACCGCTACTCTCGACGGACCCCGCACCTCGGGGTCCGTCGGCGTGTTGCACCACCGCGCGGGCACCCGTCCGCGCGCACCGGGTCCGGCAGGCCCGTTCCGACAAGGCGAGGAGCCTCCATGGCAGCCACCGACGTCCGTCCGAAGATCACCCTGGCGTGCCAGGAGTGCAAGAACCGCAACTACATCACCCGCAAGAACCGGCGCAACGACCCCGACCGGCTCGAGCTGAAGAAGTACTGCCCCAAGGACCGCCGCCACACCGTCCACCGCGAGACCCGCTGACCCAGCGGTCTCTGCGGCAGGGAGGGCGGGAGCATGGCGCTTGATCCGACACTGGTCGGGCGCAGCTACCCGCCCTCCGCCGTCTACGAGGTCGGCCGCGAGAAGATCGCCGAGTTCGCCGCCGCGATCGGCGAGACCGACCCGGTCCACCGCGACGCCGGGGCCGCCCGCGCCGCCGGCCACCTCGACGTCATCGCCCCGCCGACGTTCGCGATCGTGCTGACCCTCTCCGCGGCCGGCGTCGTCGTGGAGGACCCCGACGTCGCCCTCGACTACAGCCGCGTGGTGCACGGCGAGCAGCGGTTCACCCACCACCGGCCGATCCGCGCCGGCGACCGGCTGGTCGCGACGCCCACCATCGAGGCCGTCCGCAGCGTGGCCGGCAACGACCTGCTCACCACGCGGGTCGACGTCGCCACCGAGGAGGGGGAGCCGGTCTGCTCCGCGTCCTCGATGCTCGTGGCCCGGGGGACGGCATGACCGTGCGCGCCGCCGACGCACCCGTCGGCACCGAGCTGCCCGAGCAGACCTACCGGGTCACCCGCGCCGACCTCGTCCGCTACGCCGGCGCCTCCGGGGACTTCAACCCCATCCACTGGAACGAGCGGGTGGCCACCGGGGTCGGCCTGCCCGGGGTCATCGCCCACGGCATGTTCACGATGGCGCTGGCCGCCCGCGCCGTCACCGCGTGGACCGGCGACCCGGCCGCCCTCGTCGAGTACCAGGTCCGCTTCGGCCGGCCGGTGGTCGTCCCCGACGACGACGCCGGTGCCGAGGTCGTCGTCCGGGGCAAGGTGGGCACCCTCGCCGACGGCGGCCGCGCCCGCGTCGACCTCACCGTGACCAGCGCCGGGGAGAAGGTGCTGTCCCTGGCGCGGGCCACCGTCCAGTTGGCGTGAGCACCCGCCGCCACCTCTCGTTCCCCCTCGCCGCGCTGCTGCTCCTGTCCGGGTGCGGCACGTCGTTCGTCGACACCCTCGCCGCCGAGCAGGAGAGCGCGGCGCCTGCGGACGCCCCGCCTCCCGGGTGCGGCGAGCGGGCCGCGCCCGACCCCGACCGCCCCGTCGTCCGGCTGGACTTCCGCCTGGACGCGGCCCTCCGCACGGTCACCGGCACGGAGCGCGTCGTCTTCACGCCCGACCGCCGCACCGACGAGCTGGTGTTCCGGCTGGTGCCCAACTCGCCGTCCGCCGCGGCCGGCGGCAACCGGCTGGCCGTGGACGGCGCGACCGGGGACGACGTCGCCGGCGGCGGCTACGAGGACGCCGGCGCCGAGGGGCCGGGCGGGCTCTACGTCGTCCGGCTGGACCGGGAGCTGGCGGCGGGCGAGTCCACGGAGGTGTCGCTGGAGTTCACGCTGACGCTGGGCCGGGGCGAGTTCGAGCGGGTGGGCGCCGCCGACGGCGTCTCCTGGTGGGCCAGCGGCGCGCCGCTGCTGGCGTGGGAGCCCGGCGCCGGGTGGGCGCGGGACCCGTTCGTCGAGATCATCGGCGAGACCGCCGTCAGCCCGGTCGCCGACACCCGCATCAGCGTCTCCGCACCGGCGGAGCTGACCGTCCTCATGACCGGCGACCAGGAGGAGCCCTCCGCCGAGCGCGACGGCCGGCGCACCTGGACCTCCACCGAGCCGGTCGCCCGGGACGTCAGCGTGGCCGTGGGGGAGTTCGGCACCGCCACGCGGACCACGCCCGGCGGGGTCGAGGTGACCACCGGCGTCCTGCCCGGCGCCGCGGTCGCTGCCGACGCCCTGGCCGACCGAACCGTGGCGGCCATCGGCGACCTCGAGGTCCGCTTCGGCGCCTTCCCGTACCGCACGCTCACCGTGCCGCTGCTGCCCGATCTCGGCGGCGGCATCGAGTACCCGAGCTCGATCCTCCTGGCCGGCGCCAGCGAGCTGGTGCTGGTGCACGAGGCGGCGCACATGTGGTTCTACGGGATGGTGGGCGACTCCCAGTTCCGCGACCCGTGGCTGGACGAGGCCTTCGCCAGCTACGCGGAGTCGGTGGCGTTCCCACCCGATCCGGCCCAGGTCGCGCAGGGGCTGGCCCTCCCCGGCGACGTGGGGGTGGCCATGGACGAGTTCCGCAGCGTCGAGGACTACTTCGCCCGCGTCTACGGCAAGGGCGCGGCGGCGCTGCACCGCGCTCGGGAGGCGGCCGGCGCCGAGGCCTTCGACGCGGCGCTGCGCTGCTACGTGGACACCAACGCCTGGACCATCGCCACCCCGGACGACGTCGCCGCGGCTCTGGCCGACCTGCCCGCCGCCCTCGACGTCCTCCTGGCGGCCGGCGCCGTCCGGCCGGAGGACCTGCCCGACTGAGGCCCCCTGCAGGGTCCCGGCGCGAGCCTGCGAGCGGTGGGGGGCAGGGGGTCCTTGTTCTCAGCCGGCGGACCCCAGCAGGCGCTGCATCCGGGTCACGCCCTCGACCAGGTCGTCGTCACCGAGCGCGTAGGACATCCGCAGGTAGCCCGGGGTGCCGAACGCCTCGCCGGGGACGACGGCCACCTCCGCCTCCTCGAGGATGATCTCGGCCAGCTCCACGCTGTCGTTCGCGGTGCGCCCGGCGATCGGCCGGCCGAGCAGCGACTTGACCGACGGGTAGACGTAGAACGCGCCCTGCGGCTCCGGACAGGCCACCCCGGGGATCTCGCGCAGCATCGACACGATCGTCCGGCGGCGCCGGTCGAAGGCCTCCTTCATGCGGGCCACCGCCGACAGGTCGCCGGTCAGCGCGGCGATCGCCGCCGCCTGCGACACGTTGGCGACGTTGGACGTGGCGTGGGACTGCAGGTTGGTCGCCGCCTTGACGATGTCGGCGGGTCCGACGATCCAGCCGACCCGCCAGCCGGTCATCGCGTAGGTCTTGGCCACCCCGTTGACGACGACGCAGCGGTCGGCGAGCTCCGGCACCAGCACCGGCATCGACGGCGCGGTCACCCCGTCGTAGGTCAGGTGCTCGTAGATCTCGTCGGTGAGCACCCAGATCCCGTTGTCCAGCGCCCACCGGCCGATCTCCTCCACCACCTCCGGCGGGTACACCGCGCCGGTCGGGTTGGACGGCGAGCAGAACAGCAGCACCTTGGTCCGCGGCGTCCGGGCCGCCTCGAGCTGGGCGACCGAGACGAGGTACCCGCTCTGCTCGTCGGCGACCACCGGAACCGGCACGCCACCGGCCAGCGCGATCGCCTCGGGGTAGGTCGTCCAGTAGGGGGCGGGCAGGAGCACCTCGTCGCCGGGGTCGAGCATCGTGGCGAACGCCTCGTAGACGGCCTGCTTGCCGCCGTTGGTGACCAGCACGTTGGCAGCCGAGACCTGCAGCCCGGAGTCGCGGGCGGTCTTGGCGACGATCGCCTCCTTGAGCGCCGGCAGCCCGCCCGCGGGCGTGTACCGGTGCATCGCCGGCTGCGAGCAGGCGGCGACGGCGGCCGCGACGATGTAGTCCGGCGTCGGGAAGTCCGGTTCCCCCGCGCCGAACCCGATCACCGGCTTGCCCGCGGCCTTGAGGGCCTTGGCCTTGGCGTCGACGGCGAGCGTCGCCGACTCGGCGATCGCGGCGATGCGGCGGGAGATGCGGCGCTCGGCGGGCGGCAGCTCGGCGGACGGGGCGGCGGACTCCGAGGAGGAGACGGCGGTCATGTGCTCATCGTGTCAAAGGGCGGAGCTGCCGGTCGCCCCCGTTCCCGGCTACCCCGTGCCGGCGTCCCGGCGGAGCCGGACGTGGGCCACCGCCCGGGACGGGGCGAACTCCACGCTGGACCAGCCCTCGAGCGCGTCGCCGAGCTCACCGAACAGCCGCTCGCCGTCCCCGAGCAGCATCGGGACGACAGCCACGTGCAGTTCGTCGAGCAGACCGGCCAAGAGGTACTGCCGGATCGTGGACGCGCCGCCACCGAGCCGGACGTGCCGGTCGCCGGCCGCGGCCCGGGCGCGGTCGAGCGCGGCCTCGATCCCGTCGGTCACGCAGTGGGAGGTCGTGCCGCCGGCCATCGGGACGCTGTCGCGGGCGTGGTGGGTGAGGACGAAGACGTCGTGGTGGAAGGGCGGTCCTCGCCCCACCAGCCGGTCACTCCTCGTCGCTCCACGGGCCGCGAACGGGGCCGAACACGTTGCGGCCCATGATCGTGGCGCCGATGTCCTGGTCGCCGAGGGCGCGGAACCGGCGGTCGACCTCCGTGGCGTCGGGGGAGAAGATCCAGTCGTGCAGGCGCTCGCCGCCGATCCCGAGCGGGTCGGCGGGGCTCTGCGCGGGGCCGGCGGCGTAGCCGTCGAGGGACACGGAGAGGTCGTGCACGCGCAGCTCGGTCACGGAGGACAGACCGGGTCGGGGTGGTGGAACTCATCCGCGTCTCCGCGTCCTCCTGCCGGGAGCGCGTTGGCTGCCGGGCCCGGCGGTCCCGTACACTCGCTGTCCTGGGGCAGGTGGCCCCGCCACCGGCGTGCCCCGGATCCCCTGCGGGGCCCGGTGTCGCCCGGGGCGGGCATCCGGTCCCGGCCTCCTAGGGGTGTAGCTCAATTGGCAGAGCAGCGGTCTCCAAAACCGCAGGCTGCAGGTTCAAGTCCTGTCACCCCTGCCCGTGCCGCCGGCCGTCCCGCCGGCGACGTGCACGACCCGCAGGACAGCACCGACCCGGACAGACGGCCCGAGAGCAGCGGCCACCACCACCGACTGAGCGAGGCGCAGTGAGCGACGAGAAGCCGGCACGCGAGGACGACCCTCGCGCCGCCTCCGACGCCGACCTCACCGACGAGCAGCTCGACGCCGAGGCGCCGGGCGTCGACGACGCGGCCGAGCTCGAGGCCGCCGAGGCCGCGGTCGCCGCCGAGGCCGAGGCCGACGAGGACAAGGTCGTGGCCGCACCGGCCCGTCGACGCGGTGGCCGGATCACCGCCGGCGACGACGAGGACGACGACGAGCCGGTGGCCTCGCGCACCCGGCGTCCCGCCCGGGAGCGCACCGCGGCCCGCCCGGCCGGCCGGACCACCGACGGCAGCGGCACGCGCTCGCGCGCCGCGGCGGAGAAGGCCCGCGCCGAGGAGGTCCGCCAGCGCCGCAGCCTGCGCCGGTTCCTCCGCGAGGTCGTCGCCGAGCTGCGCAAGGTCATCTGGCCGGGCCGGCGTGAGCTCATCACCTACACGACCGTCGTCATCGTCTTCGTGGCCTTCATGGTCGCACTGGTGGCCGGCCTGGACCTCCTCTTCAGCGCGGGTGTGCTCGCCGTCTTCGGCTGAGCCCGTCCCCGCGCCTGCACGCCACCGACAAGGAAGAGACACCTGTGACCGACCCCCGCGAGCCCTTCGACACCGACAGCGCCGTCGAGGAGATCGATCTCGACGACGACCGCTTCGACGTGCGCGGCAGCGCGGACCTGGAGACGGGCGCCGGTGAGACCGGCGCCGCCGAGGGCTCCACCGACACCGCCGACCAGGACGCGCTCACCGGCGTGGCCGACGCGATCCCCGAGGTCGAGGACGGCGACGTCGACAGCCTGGTCTCCGACCCGCTCACCGAGCCGGCGCCGTCGTCGGACGTGGAGCCGGAGGAGGACGAGGACCCGGTCGAGGCGCTGCGCAAGGCGCTGCGGATCGCCCCCGGCGACTGGTACGTCGTGCACTCCTACGCGGGCTACGAGAACAAGGTGAAGACCAACCTCGAGTCCCGCATCCAGTCGCTGGACATGGAGGACTACATCTACCAGATCGAGGTGCCCACCGAGGAGGTCACCGAGATCAAGAACGGCAAGCGCACGCAGGTCAACCGCAAGGTCTTCCCCGGCTACCTGCTGGTCCGGATGGAGCTCAACGACGAGTCGTGGGGCGCGGTGCGCAACACCCCCGGCGTCACCGGCTTCGTGGGCGCCACCTCCCGGCCCTCGCCGCTGACCCTCGACGAGGTCGCCAAGATCCTCGCCCCGGCGACGACGCCGCAGGCGGCCAAGGCCACCGAGGCGCAGGCCGCCACCGCGGCCGCCCCGACCGCCGTCGTCGACTTCGAGGTCGGCGAGTCGGTCACCGTCATGGACGGGCCGTTCGCCACGCTGCCCGCCACGATCAACGAGATCAACGCCGAGCAGCAGAAGCTCCAGGTGCTCGTCTCGATCTTCGGCCGGGAGACGCCGGTCGAGCTCTCGTTCAGCCAGGTCCAGAAGATCTGAGCAACGGCTCCGCTGGTCCCCGACCCTCGCTCCGCTGGGGCCGGGGCCCTGCACAGGGGCCGCACCGTTCCATCCCGTCACCAAGAAGGAAGTCATGCCCCCCAGGAAGCGGTTGACCGCGGTCATCAAGCTCCAGATCAACGCCGGTGCGGCCACGCCCGCCCCGCCCGTGGGTCCGGCGCTCGGCCAGCACGGCGTCAACATCATGGAGTTCTGCAAGGCGTACAACGCCGCCACGGAGTCGCAGCGCGGCAACGTGATCCCGGTCGAGATCTCGGTCTACGAGGACCGCTCGTTCACCTTCGTCACCAAGACCCCGCCGGCGGCGCGCATGCTGCTCAAGGCCGCCGGTGTCGAGAAGGGTTCCGGCGAGCCGCACAAGACCAAGGTCGCCACCGTCACCCGCGACCAGGTCCGCGAGATCGCCCAGACCAAGATGGCCGACCTCAACGCCAACTCGCTCGACGAGGCCGAGAAGATCATCGCCGGGACCGCCCGGTCGATGGGCATCACCGTTCAGTAACGGCCCTCTCCCGGGTCCCGCCCCGAGCTCCCGAGGGGTGGGGAGGAGAGGGTCCTCCACGTGGGAGGGCCACGCCAGGCCCGTTCACCACACGACTCCCGGCCGCGTGCCGGGGGAGAGGACACACCATGGCGAAGCACGGCAAGAAGTTCCGCGAGGCGGCCGCGAAGGTCGACCGCGAGCAGCTGTACACCCCGCTGCAGGCGGCCACCCTGGCCAAGGAGACGTCGCCGACGTCCTACGACGCCACCGTCGAGGTGGCCATGCGGCTGGGTGTCGACCCCCGCAAGGCCGACCAGATGGTCCGCGGCACGGTCAACCTGCCGCACGGCACCGGCAAGACCGCTCGCGTCATCGTCTTCGCGACCGGTGACAAGGCCGCCGAGGCCGAGGCCGCCGGCGCCGACGTCGTCGGCTCCGACGACCTGATCGAGCGCATCCAGGGCGGCTTCCTGGACTTCGACGCGGCGATCGCCACCCCCGACCAGATGGCCAAGGTCGGCCGGATCGCCCGCATCCTCGGCCCCCGCGGCCTGATGCCGAACCCGAAGACCGGCACCGTGACCCCCGACGTCACCAAGGCCGTCAACGACATCAAGGGCGGGAAGATCAACTTCCGCGTCGACAAGCAGGCCAACCTGCACCTGGTCATCGGCAAGACCTCGTTCGACCAGACCAAGCTGGTGGAGAACTACGCCGCGGCGCTGGACGAGGTGCTGCGGGCCAAGCCGGCCGCGGCCAAGGGCCGGTACCTGAAGAAGGTCACCGTCTCCACGACGATGGGCCCGGGCATCCCGGTCGACCCGAACCGCACCCGCAACCTGACGGTGGACGAGCCCACCTCCTGAACCCAGGAGCGGGCCGCCCGGAGGCCCCGTCGCGCAGGAGCGCGGCGGGGCCTCCGTCGTTCCTCGGTCCTCTCGGCGCCCCGTCCGGCGGTGTGCCCCGACGCGCGGTGCGGAGCCGGATCCCCCCGGGGCACCCGCGCGACGTCGCCCGGGCAGCCGCTGCGCCGTCCAGGGGACAGGGTCCGTCGACCGCGGAACCGGGCGGTCACCGCCGCGCGCGATCCATCGCGTACTCTTGGCGGCGTTCCCCCCAAGACCGTTGGTCGTCGCACGTCCGCGTGCGATCGAAGGTCCCGGATCCCGGGCGACCCGCGCAGGAGGACGGTTCGATCGATGGACGCCGTGCGTCCGTCCCTCGCCCCGTGCGCCCTGCGCCGGGGCGTTCCTCGTCTCCGGGGCCGACTCGATCGCCCGCAGTCGTGCCGCGTCCGGTGGTCGCCCGACAGACGAGAGGAGGCCCATGCCCACGCAGGCGAAGGCCGCGGTGATCGACGAGATCACCGAGCGGTTCCAGTCGTCCAGCGCGGCGGTGCTCACCGAGTACCGCGGGCTGACCGTGGCCCAGCTGACCCAGCTGCGCCGTTCCCTCGGTGAGGGCAGCAGCTACGCCGTCGTCAAGAACACCCTGACGAAGCGCGCCGCGGAGCAGGTCGGCTTCGCCGACCTCGCCCCGCTGCTCAACGGGCCCACCGCGATCGCCTTCATCGAGGGCGACCCGGTGACCGCGGCCAAGGCCATCCGTGACTTCGCGCGCGCCAACCCGCTGCTCGTCGTCAAGGGCGGCGTGGTCGAGGGCCGCACCGTCGGCGCCGGTGAGGTCACCGCCCTCGCCGACGTCGAGCCGCGCGAGGTCCTGCTCGCCAAGCTGGCCGGCGCGATGAAGGGCAACCTCACCAAGGCCGCGGGTCTTTTCCAGGCCCCGCTGTCCCAGGTCGCCCGCCTCGCCGCCGCGCTGCAGGAGAAGAAGGAGTCCGCCGAGGGCTCCGCTGCTCCGGCCGCCGGCGACGACGCTGCTGCTGCTGACACCACCCCGGCCGCCCAGGCCACCGATGACACCGCTGCCGCCGCGGACGCCGCGGCCAGCACCGACTGACCCAAGGAGACACCATGGCCAAGCTGTCCACTGACGAGCTGCTCGACGCCTTCAAGGAGATGACCCTCCTGGAGCTGTCGGACTTCGTGAAGCAGTTCGAGGAGACCTTCGAGGTCACCGCTGCTGCCCCCGTCGCCGTCGCGGCCGCCCCGGCCGCCGGTGGCGGCGCTGCCGCCGAGGAGACCGTCGAGCAGGACGAGTTCGACGTCATCCTCGAGAGCGCCGGCGACAAGAAGATCCAGGTCATCAAGGAGGTGCGCGGCCTGACCTCGCTCGGCCTCAAGGAGGCCAAGGACCTGGTCGACGGCGCGCCGAAGCCGGTCCTGGAGAAGGTCGCCAAGGACGCCGCGGAGAAGGCCAAGGCCGCCCTCGAGGGCGCCGGCGCCACCGTCACGGTCAAGTGACCCCCCACCCGGCGCTCGCCGGGTGAGCACCACCTCGCACGACCCGCAGGGGCCGTCCTCCTCCCGGAGGGCGGCCCCTGCGGCGTGTCCGGCCGCCCCCGCGGCGTGTCCGAGTGCCGCCTCCGGCCGGAAAATCGCGGCGTGGCTGCTGACCGGAGGCCGTCAGACTGGCATCATCAACTCGTCGTCATGGAGAGGGCCCCTCGGACCCCGCCGGTCGGCTGCCCTTTCCGGGATGTGTGTCCGGTCGCACGGACCCCCCCGACGTGGACAGCCCGCCCGAGCAGGGGTAGGGTTCTCTGTTGCGCTGCCCCCTGACTGCCTGCCCGCTACCGACGGGTCACCAGTGGTGCCCGGGACCCGTCCCGGGACACCCGGTGGACCCTCCTGGTGCAGGACGACGCGGACAGCCCCGCCATTAACGACGACGACCCAGGACGAACAAGCACCCACCGCCCGCACGTCGTGAGGTCCTTGGAAGGACGCATCTTGGCAGGCTCTCGCCCCACCAGCATCAACCCCGGCACCACCGAGTCAGGTACCACCCAGAACACCCCGCAGGCCCCCCAGTCCGGCCCCCGCACCGGCGAGGCCGACCAGCAGAAGATCCCCGGCGCGCCGCTGCGGGTCTCGTTCGCCAAGATCTCCGAGCCCCTCGAGGTGCCGGACCTGCTGGCCCTGCAGACCGCCTCCTTCGACTGGCTCATCGGCAGCCCCGAGTGGCGGGCGACGCTCTCGCCCGAGGAGCAGGCCGACGCCGTCGGCGGCCTCGCCGAGATCCTCGAGGAGATCTCGCCGATCGAGGACTTCAGCGGCTCGATGTCGCTGTCCTTCTCCAACCCGCGCTTCGAGGACGTCAAGGCGTCCCTCGAGGAGTGCAAGGACAAGGACATGACCTACGCGGCGCCGCTGTTCGTCACCGCCGAGTTCATGAACAACACCACCGGCGAGATCAAGAGCCAGACGGTGTTCATGGGCGACTTCCCGATCATGACGAGCAAGGGCACGTTCGTCATCAACGGAACCGAGCGCGTCGTCGTCTCGCAGCTGGTCCGCAGCCCGGGCGTCTACTTCGACAAGACCCTGGACAAGACGTCGGACAAGGACGTCTTCAGCGCCAAGGTCATCCCCAGCCGGGGCGCGTGGCTGGAGTTCGACGTCGACAAGCGCGACACCGTCGGCGTCCGGATCGACCGCAAGCGCCGCCAGCCGGTCACCGTCCTGCTCAAGGCCCTGGGCTGGACAGAGGACCGCATCCGCGAGCACTTCCAGTGGTCGCCCACGGTCCTGGCCACCCTCGAGAAGGACCACATCCCCGGTCAGGACGAGGCCCTGCTCGACATCTACCGCAAGCTGCGGCCGGGCGAGCCGCCGACGCGCGAGTCGGCGCAGGCGCTGCTGGAGAACCTGTTCTTCAACTCCAAGCGCTACGACCTGGCCAAGGTGGGCCGGTACAAGGTCAACAAGAAGCTCGGCGTCGCGGTGCCGCAGAGCACGCTGACGCTGACCGAGGACGACATCGTCGCCACGATCGAGTACGTCGTCCGGCTGCACGCCGGCGAGCCGGACCACGGCGTCGACGACATCGACCACTTCGGCAACCGTCGCCTGCGCACCGTCGGCGAGCTGATCCAGAACCAGATCCGGGTCGGCCTCTCCCGCATGGAGCGCGTCGTCCGCGAGCGGATGACGACCCAGGACGTCGAGGCGATCACGCCGCAGACCCTGATCAACATCCGGCCGGTCGTCGCCTCCATCAAGGAGTTCTTCGGCACCAGCCAGCTGTCCCAGTTCATGGACCAGACCAACCCGCTCGCGGGCCTGACCCACAAGCGCCGCCTCTCGGCGCTGGGTCCGGGCGGTCTGTCGCGTGAGCGGGCCGGCATGGAGGTCCGCGACGTCCACCCGAGCCACTACGGCCGGATGTGCCCGATCGAGACGCCGGAAGGCCCGAACATCGGCCTGATCGGATCGCTGTCGGCTTACGGGCGGGTCAACGCGTTCGGCTTCATCGAGACGCCGTACCGCCGCGTCAACAACGGTGTGGTCAGCGAGTCGATCGACTACCTGACCGCCGACGAGGAGGACCGCTTCGTCGTCGCCCAGGCCAACTCGCCGCTGGACGCCGCCGGCCGGTTCGCCGAGGACCGCGTCCTGGTCCGCACCAAGGGCGGTGAGGTCGACTACCTCGTCCCCGAGAACGTCGACTACATGGACGTCTCGCCGCGGCAGATGACCTCGGTCGCGACGGCGATGATCCCGTTCCTCGAGCACGACGACGCCAACCGCGCGCTCATGGGCGCCAACATGCAGCGTCAGGCCGTCCCGTTGCTGCGCAGCGAGGCGCCGCTGGTCGGCACCGGCATGGAGCTGCGTGCCGCCGTCGACGCCGGCGACGTCGTGGTGGCCGAGAAGGCCGGTGTGGTCGAGGACTCCACCGCCGACTACGTCACCGTCATGGCCGACGACGGCACCCGGCAGACCTACCGGCTGCTGAAGTTCCGCCGCTCGAACCAGGGGACGTCGATCAACCAGTCCCCGGTCGTCGAGGAGGGCCAGCGGGTCGAGGTCGGCCAGGTCATCGCCGACGGTCCGTGCACCGACCAGGGCGAGATGGCGCTGGGCAAGAACCTGCTCGTCGCCTTCATGCCGTGGGAGGGCCACAACTACGAGGACGCGATCATCCTGTCGCAGCGCCTCGTGCAGGACGACGTCCTGTCCTCGATCCACATCGAGGAGTTCGAGGTCGACGCCCGCGACACCAAGCTGGGCGCCGAGGAGATCACCCGGGACATCCCGAACGTCTCCGAGGAGGTCCTCGCCGACCTCGACGAGCGCGGCATCATCCGCATCGGTGCCGAGGTCGTCCCCGGCGACATCCTCGTCGGCAAGGTCACGCCCAAGGGCGAGACCGAGCTGACCCCCGAGGAGCGGCTGCTGCGGGCGATCTTCGGTGAGAAGGCCCGCGAGGTCCGCGACACCAGCCTCAAGGTCAAGCACGGTGAGTCCGGCAAGGTCATCGGCGTCCGCGTGTTCTCGCGCGAGGACGGCGACGAGCTGCCCGCCGGCGTCAACGAGCTGATCCGGGTCTACGTCGCCCAGATGCGCAAGATCTCCGACGGTGACAAGCTCGCCGGCCGCCACGGCAACAAGGGCGTCATCGCGAAGATCCTGCCGCAGGAGGACATGCCGTTCCTCGAGGACGGCACCCCGGTGGACATCGTCCTCAACCCGCTCGGCGTGCCGGGCCGGATGAACGTCGGCCAGGTCCTGGAGACCCACCTCGGGTGGGTCGCCAAGCAGGGCTGGCAGGTCGAGGGCACCCCGGACTGGGCGAAGAACCTGCCCGAGGCCGCGAAGTCGGCGGCCCCCGGGACCCGGACCGCGACGCCGGTGTTCGACGGCGCCAAGGAGGAGGAGATCGTCGGCCTGCTGGGCTCGACGACCCCGAACCGCGACGGCAACCGCATGGTCGAGCCGACCGGCAAGGCGCGGCTGTTCGACGGCCGTTCCGGCGAGCCGTTCCCGGAGCCGATCTCGGTGGGCTACGTCTACATCCTGAAGCTGCTGCACCTGGTCGACGACAAGATCCACGCCCGGTCGACCGGCCCCTACTCGATGATCACGCAGCAGCCGCTGGGTGGTAAGGCGCAGTTCGGTGGCCAGCGCTTCGGTGAGATGGAGTGCTGGGCGATGCAGGCCTACGGCGCGGCCTACGCGCTGCAGGAGCTGCTCACCATCAAGTCCGACGACATCCTGGGCCGCGTCAAGGTCTACGAGGCGATCGTCAAGGGCGAGAACATCCCCGAGCCGGGCATCCCGGAGTCGTTCAAGGTGTTGCTCAAGGAGCTGCAGTCGCTCTGCCTGAACGTGGAGGTCCTCTCCGGCGACGGTCAGGCGATCGAGCTGCGCGACACCGACGACGAGGTCTTCCGGGCCGCGGAGGAGCTGGGCATCGACCTGTCCCGCCGCGAGCCCTCCAGCGTCGAGGACGTGTGATGTTCCGCGCCGGGTCTCTCCCCGCGAACTCCGAGGGACCCGGCGCGGCCACAAAGCCAACGACAAAGAAGAAAAGCATCACTAGCCCCGGAAAGGGGTCCACTCAGTGCTCGACGTCAACTTCTTCGACGAGTTGCGCATCGGTCTGGCCACCGGCGACGACATCCGCCAGTGGTCGCACGGTGAGGTGAAGAAGCCCGAGACCATCAACTACCGGACACTGCGTCCGGAGAAGGATGGCCTCTTCTGCGAGAAGATCTTCGGTCCCACCCGGGACTGGGAGTGCTACTGCGGCAAGTACAAGCGGGTCCGGTTCAAGGGCATCATCTGTGAGCGCTGCGGCGTCGAGGTGACCCGGGCCAAGGTCCGCCGCGAGCGGATGGGCCACATCGAGCTGGCCGCTCCGGTCACCCACATCTGGTTCTTCAAGGGCGTGCCCTCGCGCCTGGGCTACCTGCTCGACCTGGCACCCAAGGACCTCGAGAAGATCATCTACTTCGCCGCCTACCTGATCACCTCGGTCGACGACGAGACCCGCCACCGCGACCTCCCGACCATCGAGGCCGAGATCAGCGCGGAGAAGCACAACCTGGAGTCCCGCCGGGACGCCGACGTGGAGGCCCGCCAGCAGAAGCTGGAGGCCGACCTCGCCGAGCTCGAGGCCGAGGGCGCCAAGTCCGACGTCCGCCGCAAGGTGCGCGAGGGCGGCGAGCGCGAGATGCGCCAGCTGCGCGACCGTTCCCAGCGGGAGATCGACCGCCTCGAGGAGGTGCTCGACACCTTCCGCAAGCTGGAGGTCAAGCAGCTCATCGCCGACGAGGGCCTCTACCGCGAGCTGCGCGACCGCTTCGGTGAGTACTTCGAGGGCGGCATGGGCGCCGCGGCGCTGCAGAAGCTGCTCGCCGACTTCGACCTCGACGCCGAGGCCACCTCGCTGCGCGAGACGATCCGCACCGGCAAGGGCCAGCGCAAGCTGCGGGCCCTCAAGCGGCTGAAGGTCGTCGCGGCGTTCCAGCAGACCCGCAACTCGCCCATGGGCATGGTGCTGGACTGCGTCCCGGTCATCCCGCCGGACCTGCGCCCGATGGTGCAGCTCGACGGTGGCCGCTTCGCCACCAGCGACATGAACGACCTGTACCGCCGGGTGATCAACCGGAACAACCGGTTGAAGCGGCTGCTGGACCTCGGCGCGCCCGAGATCATCGTGAACAACGAGAAGCGGATGCTCCAGGAGTCCGTGGACGCGCTGTTCGACAACGGCCGTCGCGGCCGGCCGGTCACCGGCCCGGGCAACCGTCCCCTGAAGTCCCTGAGCGACCTGCTCAAGGGCAAGCAGGGCCGGTTCCGCCAGAACCTGCTCGGCAAGCGCGTCGACTACTCCGGCCGTTCGGTCATCGTCGTCGGCCCGCAGCTCAAGCTGCACCAGTGCGGCCTGCCCAAGCAGATGGCGCTCGAGCTGTTCAAGCCGTTCGTCATGAAGCGGCTGGTCGACCTCAACCACGCGCAGAACATCAAGTCCGCGAAGCGGATGGTGGAGCGCGCCCGTCCCGTCGTCTGGGACGTGCTGGAGGAGGTCATCACCGAGCACCCGGTGCTGCTGAACCGCGCGCCGACGCTGCACCGCCTGGGCATCCAGGCCTTCGAGCCGCAGCTGGTCGAGGGCAAGGCCATCCAGATCCACCCGCTGGTCTGCACCGCGTTCAACGCCGACTTCGACGGTGACCAGATGGCGGTGCACCTGCCGCTGTCGGCCGAGGCGCAGGCCGAGGCGCGGATCCTGATGCTGTCGTCGAACAACATCCTGTCGCCGGCCGACGGCCGCCCGATCACCGCGCCGACCCAGGACATGGTGCTGGGCCTCTACCACCTGACCACTCTGGTGGCCAGCCCGCTGGAGGCCGACGGCGGCCAGCCGCGGTCGTTCTCGTCCACGGCCGAGGCGATCATGGCCTACGACCAGGGCGGTCTCGGGCTGCAGGAGCGGGCCTGGATCCGCCTCGACGAGGTCTTCGGCGTCGACAACGGCACGGTGAACGAGCCGTGGGAGCAGCCGGAGGACTGGACGCCGGGCACCCCCGCCCGCGTGCTGACCAGCCTGGGCCGGGTGCTGTTCAACGAGGCCCTGCCCGAGGACTACCGGTTCGTCAACTACCAGGTGCCGAAGAAGGAGCTCGGGGCCATCGTCAACGACCTCGCCGAGCGCTACCCCAAGGTGCAGGTCGCGGCGACGCTGGACGCGCTCAAGTCCGCCGGGTTCCACTGGGCCACCCGCGCGGGGATCACGATCGCCATCGACGACGTGGTCACCCCGCCGGCCAAGCAGGAGATCCTGGACCGGCACGAGGCCGAGGCCCGGCAGATCGAGAAGCAGTACGAGCGCGGTGTCATCACCGACACCGAGCGTCGTGGAGAGCTCATCGAGATCTGGACCCGCGCGCGGGCCGAGGTCAGCCAGGCGATGGTGGACAACTTCCCGACCACCAACCCGGTCTGGGTCATGGTCAACTCGGGCGCCCGAGGCAACATGATGCAGATCAGCCAGATCGCCGGTATGCGTGGTCTGGTCGCCAACCCGAAGGGCGAGATCATCCCGCGGCCGATCAAGGCCAACTTCCGAGAGGGTCTGTCGGTGCTGGAGTACTTCATCTCCACGCACGGTGCCCGCAAGGGTCTGGCCGACACCGCGCTGCGTACCGCTGACTCGGGCTACCTCACCCGCCGGCTGGTCGACGTCTCCCAGGACGTCATCATCCGCGAGGAGGACTGCGGCACCGACCGCGGCGTGATCATGCCGATCGCGACCGTCGTGAACGGCACGCTGACCCGGGACGCGCACGTCGAGACCAGCGTCTACGCCCGTGCCCTGGCCGCCGACGTGGTGGCCGAGGACGGCACGCTGATCGCGCAGGCCAACCAGGACCTGGGCGACGTGCTCATCGCCGCGCTGGTCGAGGCGGGGGTCGCGGAGGTCAAGGTCCGCTGCGTCCTGACCTGCGAGTCGCTGCTCGGCACCTGCGCCACCTGCTACGGCCGGTCGCTCGCGACCGGCAAGCTGGTGGACGTCGGCGAGGCGGTCGGCATCATCGCCGCCCAGTCCATCGGTGAGCCCGGCACCCAGCTGACGATGCGCACCTTCCACACCGGTGGTGTCGCGGGTGAGGACATCACCCACGGCCTGCCGCGTGTGGTGGAGCTCTTCGAGGCCCGCGTCCCCAAGGGCAAGGCCCCGATCGCCGAGCTGGCCGGCACCGTGCGCATCGAGGACGGCGAGCAGTTCCGCAAGCTCACCATCACCCCGGACGACGGTTCGGACGAGGTCGTCTACGACAAGCTGTCGCGCCGGTCGCGGCTGCGGGTCGAGGACGGCGCGCACGTCGAGGTCGGCGAGCAGCTCACCGAAGGTGCGGTCGACCCGCACGAGGTGCTGCGGATCATGGGCCCGCGCGAGGTGCAGCTGCACCTGGTCCGCGAGGTCCAGGAGGTCTACCGCAGCCAGGGCGTGTCGATCCACGACAAGCACATCGAGGTGATCATCCGCCAGATGCTCAAGCGGGTGACCATCATCGACTCGGGTGCGACGGAGTTCCTGCCCGGTGCGCTGGTCGAGCGGACGCTGTTCGAGACCGAGAACCGTCGGGTGGTCGCCGAGGGCAGCGAGCCGGCCTCGGCCCGCCCGGTGCTCATGGGCATCACCAAGGCCTCGCTCGCGACCGAGTCGTGGCTGTCGGCCGCCTCCTTCCAGGAGACGACCAAGGTGCTCACCGACGCGGCGATCCAGGGCAAGAGCGACAGCCTGCTCGGTCTCAAGGAGAACGTGATCATCGGGAAGCTGATCCCGGCCGGTACCGGCATCAGCCGCTACCGGAACATCACGGTCGAGCCGACCGAGGAGGCCCGCGCCGCCGTCTACACCATGGCCGGCTACGACGACGGGCAGTACTACAGCCCCGACGTCTTCGGTCAGGGCACCGGCGAGGCCGTGCGCCTCGAGGAGTACGACTGGCGGGGCTGAACCCCCGGTAGTGCCTGAGGAGGGCCCCGCGGACCATCAGGTCCGCGGGGCCCTTCCGCGTCCCCGTGGCGGACTTCCGGCGCGGACGGTCCGGCTTCAGGACTCTCGGCGCCGAGAGTCCGGTGACGAAACGGTGTCGGAAGGCGACGGGATCAGGACGCCAGGCGCTTCATCGTCTCCACCGTGCGCAGCCGGCTCGTCCGGTCGTCGGCGAGCGGCTGGAGCATCAGCGTCGTGACGCCGGCCTCGCGGAAGGCGGCGATCCGCTCGGCCACGTAGGACTCCGGACCGATCAGCGACGCCGCCCGCGCCAGCTCCTCCGGGACGGCGGCCGCCGCCTCGTCCTTCTTGCCCGACAGGTAGAGGTCCTGGATCAGCTCGGCCTCGGCCTCGTAGCCGTAGCGCCGCGCGTGGTCGTTGTAGAAGTTCTTGCCCCGCGCCCCCATGCCGCCGATGTACAGCGCCAGCTGGGGCCGGACGGCGTCCACCAGGTGGTCGACGTCATCGCCGATCGCCACCGGCACGCCCACCACGATCGCGAGGTCGCCCAGCTGCGGGTCGCGCCGGGCCTTCCCGGCCGCCAGGGAGTCGCCCCACACCCGCGCCGCCTTCTCGGGCACGAAGAAGATCGGCTCCCACGCGTCGGCGATCTCCGCGGCCAGCTCCACGTTCTTGGGCCCGATCGCCGCGAGCAGCACCGGGATCCGGTCGCGCACCGGGGTGTTGATCAGCTTGAGCGGCTTGCCGAGGCCGGTGCCCTGCTCCGGCGGCAGCGGGATCGTGTACTTCGGGCCGTCGTGCACCAGCCGCTCCCGCCGCCAGACCTGCCGGCAGACCTCCACGACCTCGCGGGTGCGCTGCAGCGGGGCGTCGTAGGGGACGCCGTGCCAGCCCTCGATCACCTGCGGGCCCGAGGCGCCCAGGCCGAGGGTGAACCGGCCGTCGGAGACGTAGTCCAGCCCGGCCGCGGTCATCGCCGTCAGGGCGGGGGTGCGGCTGTAGATGGGGAAGATCCCGCTCATCAGCTGGACGCGCTCGGTCACGGCGGCCAGGTAGCCCAGCTGGCTCACCGCGTCGAAGGTGTAGACCTCCGCGACCATCGCGAGGTCGAGCCCCGCGGACTCGAGGTCGCGGATCTCCGCGGCGGTCTCCCGGAACCCACCGCTGTAGCTGGCCTGGATGCCGATGCGCACGTCCACTCCTCTGGTCGACGGCGCCACCGTCGGCGCCGGGCCCGACCGTATCGGCAGGAGCGGAGCGGCCCGAGGTCGCTCAGAGAGGACGGACGACGCCCACGACCTCGGTGACCACGCGGACGCCGTCGACGTCGCCGGGCACCCGGGTGGCCGCGTGCGCGTCGGCCAGGTCGACCTTCACCACGTACCCGCTCTCCCGGCGGGCCAGCCCGACCCCGACCACGTCCGGATCGGCGGCCAGCCGCGCGCTGAGGGCGCTCTTGGCGGCTCGGGCGGACGCGCGGTCGGTCATGCACCCATGGTGCCCCCGATCAGGCCGGCGCGACAGTAGCCGGACCCTGCCCCCCACCCCTCGCAGGCTCGGGGCGGGGCCCTGTAGGGGGCCGCCGTCCTCCTCCCCACCCCTCGTCGGCTCGGGGCGGGGCCGCTGGACGGCCCCGGCAGCTCAGGAGGCCACCCACTGCAGGCCCAGGACGTCGAGCACGGTGGCCAGCGGGTTGGCGAAGGTGACGCCACCGCCGGCCCGCCCGCCGGTCTCGCTGCCGGCGAAGAGCAGCCCCAGGGGCGTGCGGTCGCTGCTCCGCCAGATCACCGAGCCGCTGTCCCCGCCGGCGCTGAACCCGGCGGTCGCGCCGTCGATCTCCACCTGGTCGTCGAAGGTGTGGACGACGTCGCCGTACTGCACCGCCACCCCGTCGACCTCGACGGCGCTGATCCGGCCCCGCGTGTGCCCGGTCGTGCGGCCCACCTTCTCGACCGGCTCGTCGGGCTCCACGTCGTCGACCGCCAGCACCTCGTCGGACAGCGGACCGCCGGGGAACCGCCCGGGCTCGACCGGCACCTCGGCGTCCAGGACCGCGACGGCGGCGTCCACCAGGTTGGCCCGGCCGTCGGCGAGGAAGGCCTCGAAGGCGGCCAGCGTGGCGACCCGGTCGTCGTCGACGCCACCGTCGGCCGGACCCGGCTGCAGCACCGGGTCCCCGATCGCGGCGTCGCCGCTCGCGGCCAGGACGTGGCTGTTGGACAGCAGGGCCAGGCGGCCACCGACCCGGACGAAGCCACCCAGCGTCCCCGCGGTCACCGCCCCGTGCCCGACGGAGAGCCCCGGGTGCAGCGGCCGGGTGCCCTGCTGCAGCTGCTCGGGGGTGGGGGAGGAGAGGGCCCGGACGACGCCGATGACGCGCACGTCGATCTCCTCCAGGACGGCGTCGTCCAGGCCGGCCAGCAGGACGTCGACGTCGTCCTTGATCGCCAGGCGGATCGCCAGGTGCGCCTGGCCGGGACCGATCGGCGCCAGGCCGAGCGCGGGGCGCACCCAGCCGCCGGGTCCGAGGTCGCTGGCCGTGACGGGACCGGTGGCCTCGGCCAGCCGGGCCGACAGGTGGGCCTTGAGCTCGCGGGCGAGGTCGACGTGCACGGAGTCCTCCGGTGGCGGGATGTGGGCGTCCTGCGACCGACCGTAGGGCCGGGGTACGACAGCCGCGCGGTGCCCGGGTGACCGGGCGCCCCCGGGGTGTCGCGGACGACAGCCGTCCCGGTCGCCGTCCGCCCCGGTACAGTCGCCGCCACCGCCACCGCCACCGCCACCGCCGGGCCGGCCCGCCGGGTCCTCCCCCCGGGAATACCCCGGCTCCAGGGGCGTTGACCTGGCCGTACGCGCCCGGCGCGTGAGGCTGACCACCGCGTGTCGACATGTGGCGGACCCGGCTTTGACCGGCTTCGGGCACGCGGGTATCGTGGTCAGCCGTGCCCAGGGTGCCCTGGGCCTGCTCCCGTTCGCGGTGCGCCTGCCGACAGGTGGTGGCGCCGAGTCGCGGGGGGCGACCGATCCGGTTTGAAGCGCCGGCCGGTCCTGGCGAGGGCGACACGCCCGACCGCGGGGACCGGTGGTGATCCACGGCCGGGAACGGGTACGACCCCAGCAGGACCGGCACCCCGGGCACGACCGAGCAGAGCACCGTCCACAAGCACGACCCAGCGCAGGTAGGAGATCCAGGCCACCCATGCCCACGATCAACCAGCTGGTCCGCAAGGGCCGCGAGGACAAGGTCGAGAAGACCAAGACCCCGGCGCTGAAGGGCTCCCCTCAGCGTCGCGGCGTGTGCACCCGCGTGTACACGACGACGCCGAAGAAGCCGAACTCGGCGCTGCGCAAGGTCGCTCGCGTCCGCCTCACGAGTGGCATCGAGGTCACCGCCTACATCCCGGGCGTCGGCCACAACCTGCAGGAGCACTCGATGGTGCTCGTGCGCGGCGGCCGCGTGAAGGACCTCCCCGGCGTGCGCTACAAGATCATCCGTGGCTCGCTGGACACCCAGGGTGTCCGCAACCGCAAGCAGGCTCGCAGCCGGTACGGCGCGAAGAAGGAGAAGAGCTAATGCCGCGCAAGGGCCCCGCGCCGCGTCGCCCGCTGGTAGCCGACCCGGTGTACCAGTCGCCGCTGGTCACCCAGCTGGTCAACAAGGTGCTCGTCGACGGCAAGCGCTCGGTCGCCGAGGCGATCGTCTACGGCGCCCTCGAGGGTGCCCGCGCCAAGACCGACACCGACCCGGTGGTCACGCTCAAGCGGGCGCTGGACAACGTCAAGCCGGCCCTCGAGGTCCGCAGCCGCCGCGTCGGTGGCGCGACCTACCAGGTCCCGGTCGAGGTCCGCGCCTCGCGGAGCACCACCCTGGGCCTGCGCTGGCTGATCCAGTACAGCCGGGCACGGCGTGAGAAGACGATGACCGAGCGCCTCATGAACGAGCTGCTCGACGCGAGCAACGGCCTCGGTGCCGCGGTGAAGCGCCGCGAGGACACCCACAAGATGGCCGAGTCGAACAAGGCATTCGCGCACTACCGCTGGTGAGCGCGCCCCGCCGGTGAGAGCCGGCACCCGCGGCCGGCGGGAAGTCCGGGCCACCCCCGGACACCCGCACGCGGACCCGAACGAGGAGGAGTAGGAGATGGCCAAGAAGGCCGAGCTCGCCAAGACCCGCAACATCGGGATCATGGCGCACATCGACGCCGGCAAGACCACGACGACGGAGCGCATCCTCTTCTACACCGGTATCAACTACAAGATCGGTGAGGTCCACGACGGCGCGGCCACGATGGACTGGATGGAGCAGGAGCAGGAGCGCGGCATCACCATCACGTCCGCCGCGACGAAGTGCTCCTGGAACGGCCACGACATCAACATCATCGACACCCCGGGTCACGTCGACTTCACCGTCGAGGTGGAGCGGTCCCTGCGGGTGCTCGACGGTGCCGTCGCCGTCTACGACGGTGTCGCCGGCGTCGAGCCGCAGACCGAGCAGGTGTGGCGGCAGGCCGAGAAGTACGGCGTCCCGCGCATGTGCTTCGTCAACAAGCTCGACCGCACCGGTGCGAACTTCTTCCGCTGCGTCGACATGATGGTCGAGCGGCTGGGTGCCAACCCGCTGGTGCTGCAGATCCCGATCGGTGCCGAGGCCGACTTCATCGGCGTCGTGGACCTGGTCCAGATGAAGGCCCTCACCTGGCGCGGCGAGACCAAGCTCGGTGAGGACTACACGGTCGAGGACATCCCGGCCGAGCTCGCCGACCGGGCCGACGAGTACCGCGAGAAGCTGCTCGAGGGCATCGCGGACTTCGACGACTCGATCATGGAGTCCTACCTCGGCGGCGAGGAGATCTCGGTCGCCACCATCAAGGCCGCGATCCGCAAGGCCACCATCGCCGGCCAGGTCAACCCGGTCGTCACCGGTTCCGCGTTCAAGAACAAGGGCGTGCAGCCCATGCTCGACGCGGTCATCGACTACCTGCCCAGCCCGCTGGACATCGAGGCGATCGTCGGCACCGCGCTCGACGGCGAGACCGAGGTCCTGCGGCACGCCGACGAGGACGAGCCGTTCTCGGCGCTGGCCTTCAAGATCCAGACCGACCAGCACCTCGGCAAGCTGACCTACATCCGCGTGTACTCCGGCAAGCTGGACGCCGGGTCCCCGGTGCTGAACAGCACCAAGGACCGCAAGGAGCGGGTCGGCAAGATCTACCAGATGCACGCCAACAAGCGCGAGGAGCGCCAGGGCGTGGGTGCCGGCGAGATCGTCGCCGTCAACGGCATGAAGCAGACGACGACGGGTGACACCCTCAGCGACCCCCAGAAGCCGGTCATCCTGGAGTCGATGAGCTTCCCGGCCCCCGTCATCTCGGTGGCCATCGAGCCGAAGACCAAGAGCGACCAGGAGAAGCTGGGCACGGCCATCCAGAAGCTGGCCGAGGAGGACCCGACCTTCCAGGTCCGCCTCGACGAGGAGACCGGCCAGACGGTCATCTCCGGCATGGGCGAGCTGCACCTGGAGATCCTCGTCGACCGCATGCGCCGCGAGTTCAACGTCGAGGCCAACGTCGGCAAGCCGCAGGTGGCCTATCGCGAGACCATCCGCAAGGCGGTCGAGCGGTACGACTACACGCACAAGAAGCAGACCGGTGGCTCCGGCCAGTTCGCGAAGGTGCAGATCGCGCTCGAGCCGCTGCCGATGGCAGCCGACTCCGCGACCTACGAGTTCGAGAACAAGGTCACCGGTGGTCGCATCCCGCGGGAGTACATCCCCTCGGTGGACGCGGGCATGCAGGACGCCATGCAGTACGGCGTCCTCGCCGGCTACCCGATCGTCGGGGTCAAGGCCACGCTGCTCGACGGCCAGTACCACGAGGTCGACTCCTCGGAGATGGCCTTCAAGATCGCCGGCTCGATGGCCTTCAAGGAGGCCGCCCGCAAGGCCAGCCCGGCCCTGCTCGAGCCGCTCATGGCCGTCGAGGTCGTCACCCCGGAGGAGAACATGGGTGACGTCATCGGCGACCTGAACTCCCGGCGCGGGACCATCCAGGCGATGGAGGAGCGCTCCGGCGCCCGCGTCGTCCGGGCCCTGGTCCCGCTCTCGGAGATGTTCGGCTACGTGGGCGACCTGCGCAGCCGCACCCAGGGGCGGGCGAGCTACACCATGGTGTTCGACTCGTACGCCGAGGTCCCGCAGAACGTGGCCAAGGAGATCATCGCGAAGGTGACGGGCGAATGAGCATCGCAGGGCCGTCCACGGCCCGAGGAGCGGAGTTCGTCCGGAGCCGAGCCATGGACATCGCCAAGGTCACCGGCGAGTAAGCCCGGCGGCGGGCCCGAGCCCGCCGGCAACCCAGCACGCCCACCCCAGAGCACGCGCACGACTGCGAAGACACGGAGAGAGGATCCCAGTGGCCAAGGCCAAGTTCGAGCGGACCAAGCCGCACGTCAACATCGGCACCATCGGGCACATCGACCACGGCAAGACGACGCTGACCGCGGCGATCACCAAGGTGCTGCACGACAAGTACCCGGACCTCAACGAGGCGTCGGCCTTCGACCAGATCGACAAGGCGCCCGAGGAGAAGGCCCGCGGCATCACGATCTCGATCGCCCACGTCGAGTACCAGACCGAGAACCGGCACTACGCGCACGTCGACTGCCCCGGTCACGCGGACTACATCAAGAACATGATCACCGGTGCCGCGCAGATGGACGGCGCCATCCTGGTGGTCGCCGCGACCGACGGCCCGATGCCGCAGACCAAGGAGCACGTGCTCCTGGCCCGCCAGGTCGGCGTCCCCTACATCGTCGTGGCCCTCAACAAGGCCGACATGGTCGACGACGAGGAGATCCTCGAGCTCGTCGAGCTGGAGGTCCGTGAGCTGCTGTCCGAGTACGAGTTCCCGGGCGACGACGTCCCCGTGGTCCGCGTCTCGGCGCTGAAGGCCCTCGAGGGCGACGCCGAGTGGGGCAACAAGCTCATGGAGCTCATGGACGCGGTCGACACCGCGATCCCCGAGCCCGAGCGTGAGATCGACAAGCCGTTCCTCATGCCCGTCGAGGACGTCTTCACCATCACCGGTCGCGGCACCGTCGTCACCGGTCGCGTGGAGCGCGGCATCGTCAAGGTGTCCGAGGAGATCGAGATCGTCGGCATCCGCCCGACCTCGACCAAGACGACCGTCACCGGTGTCGAGATGTTCCGCAAGCTGCTCGACCAGGGCCAGGCCGGCGACAACGTCGGGCTGCTGCTGCGCGGCATCAAGCGTGAGGACGTCGAGCGCGGACAGGTCGTCGTGAAGCCGGGCTCGATCACCCCGCACACGAACTTCGAGGGCTCGGTCTACATCCTCTCGAAGGACGAGGGTGGCCGTCACACGCCCTTCTTCAACAACTACCGCCCGCAGTTCTACTTCCGGACCACGGACGTCACGGGCGTCGTGACCCTGCCGGCCGGCACCGAGATGGTCATGCCGGGCGACAACACCGAGATGACGGTCGAGCTGATCCAGCCGATCGCCATGGAGGAGGGCCTGCGGTTCGCCATCCGTGAGGGTGGCCGTACCGTCGGCGCTGGTCGCGTCACCAAGATCGTCAAGTAACACCCCCTGACGGGCGGCGGCGCGACCCTGCGCCGCCGCCCGTCCCCGGGTGGTCGTGCCTGTGTGCACCGCCACCCATCCCGCTGGGGCCCGACCGGATGACGGTTCGGACCTCCCGGCGTTCCCCAGCTACGAACTGACACCGATCGGCAGGAGCAGAAGACAGCGATGGCGGGACAGAAGATCCGCATCCGGTTGAAGGCCTACGACCACGAGGCGATCGACGCCTCGGCGCGGCGCATCGTCGACACGGTGACCAAGACCGGTGCGCGCGTCGTCGGCCCGGTGCCGCTGCCGACGGAGAAGAACGTGTACTGCGTCATCCGGTCCCCGCACAAGTACAAGGACTCGCGGGAGCACTTCGAGATGCGTACGCACAAGCGGCTCATCGACATCCTCGACCCGACGCCGAAGACGGTCGACGCGCTCATGCGCATCGACCTGCCGGCCTCGGTCGACGTCAACATCCAGTAAGGGCAGTCAGCAGACATGGCGAGCACATTCCGTGGTCTCCTCGGCGAGAAGCTGGGCATGACCCAGGTCTTCGACGAGAACAACCGCATCGTGCCGGTGACCGTCGTCAAGGCGGGCCCGTGTGTGGTGACCCAGGTGCGCACCCCCGAGGTCGACGGCTACTCGGCCGTCCAGCTCGGCTTCGGTGCGATCGACCCGCGCAAGGTGAACAAGCCCGAGGGTGGGCACTTCGCCAAGGCAGGCGTCACGCCGCGGCGGCACCTGGTGGAGCTGCGCACGGAGGACGCCTCGAACTTCACGGTCGGCCAGGAGCTGACCGCCGAGGTCTTCGACGGCGTCGCGAAGGTCGACGTCATCGGCACCAGCAAGGGCAAGGGCACCGCCGGTGTCATGAAGCGTCACGGCTTCAAGGGCCTGGGTGCCGCGCACGGCACCCAGCGAAAGCACCGGTCGCCCGGCTCCATCGGTGGCGCGTCGACCCCCGGTCGCGTGTTCAAGGGCCTGAAGATGGCCGGCCGCATGGGCAACGTGAAGACGACCACGCTCTCGCTGGTCGTGCACAAGGTCGACACGGAGCGCGGGCTGCTGCTCATCAAGGGCGCCGTTCCCGGTCCGAAGGGTGGCCTCCTCCTCGTCCGTTCCGCGGTCAAGGGCGGCCCCGTGGGGAGTGACAGCAAGTGAGCCAGTCGATCGAGACGCGCACCGACCGTCAGGTCGACGTCCGCACCCCGGCGGGGGAGACCTCCGGCAGCGTCACGCTGCCCGGTGACCTCTTCGACGCCGACGCGAACGTCTCCCTGATGCACCAGGTCGTCGTCGCCCAGCTGGCCGCGGCCCGCCAGGGCACGCACTCGACCAAGACCCGCGGCCAGGTCAGCGGTGGTGGCGCCAAGCCCTACCGCCAGAAGGGCACCGGCCGGGCCCGTCAGGGCTCGACCCGCGCACCGCAGTTCGAGGGCGGTGGCACCGTCCACGGCCCGCAGCCGCGTGACTACTCGCAGAAGACCCCGAAGAAGATGAAGGCCGCCGCCCTGCGCGGTGCCCTCTCCGACCGGGCCCGCGAGGACCGCGTGCACGTGGTCAGCACCTTCGTCGACGGCGACGCGCCGAAGACCAAGGCCGCCCTGGCCACACTGCAGGCGATCACCTCGGCCAAGCGGGTGCTCGTGGTCCTCGACCACGACGACGTCCTCAGCTGGGTGAGCCTGCGCAACGTGCCGCAGGTGCACCTCATCGAGGCCGGCCAGCTCAACACCTACGACGTGCTGGTCGCCGACGAGATCGTCTTCACCGAGGCCGCGCTCGCCGAGTTCGTCGCCGGGCCGGTCAAGGGCAAGGGCAGGGACCGCGGCGTCGTGCTGCCGGACCTCTCGACCCACGAGACGCCGGGCGGGGTGCCGTCGATCGCCCCCGCCGAGGGTGAGGGCACCGTCGAGACCGCCAGCACCGACGACACCACCGAGGAGAAGGCATGAGCGTCCGCGACCCCCGGGACGTCCTGCTGTCCCCGGTCATCTCGGAGAAGAGCTACGGGCTGCTGGACGACAACCAGTACACGTTCATCGTCCGGCCCGAGGCGAACAAGACGCAGATCAAGATCGCGGTCGAGCAGATCTTCAAGGTGAAGGTCCTCGGCGTGAACACGATCAACCGCCAGGGCAAGCGCAAGCGGGCCAAGGGCGGGATGGGCAAGCGCAAGGACACCAAGCGCGCCATCGTGTCCCTCGCCCCCGGCGACCGCATCGAGATCTTCGGCGGCCCGGGCGCCTGAGGCGCCTGGATCACGGACCAGAGATAGAGGACTGAGTCAGCAATGGCTATCCGCAAGTACAAGCCGACGACGCCGGGCCGCCGCGGCTCCAGCGTCGCCGACTTCGCCGAGGTCACCCGCGACCATCCCGAGAAGTCGCTGGTCCGGCCGCTGCACGGTCGCGGCGGGCGCAACGTCCACGGGAAGGTCACGGCACGGCACCAGGGCGGCGGGCACAAGCGCGCCTACCGGGTGATCGACTTCCGCCGGGCCGACAAGGACGGCGTGCCGGCCAAGGTCGCGCACATCGAGTACGACCCCAACCGGACGTCGCGCATCGCGCTGCTGCACTTCGCCGACGGCGAGAAGCGCTACATCATCGCGCCGGCCCGCCTCAAGCAGGGCGACACGGTGGAGTGCGGCCCGTCGGCCGACATCAAGCCGGGCAACAACCTGCCGCTGCGGAACATCCCGGTGGGCACGGTGGTTCACGCCATCGAGCTCCGCCCCGGTGGCGGCGCCAAGATCGCCCGCTCGGCCGGGACCAGCGTCCAGCTGGTCGCCCGTGAGGGCCGCTTCGCCCAGCTGCGCATGCCGTCCGGTGAGATCCGCAACGTCGACGTGCGCTGCCGCGCCACCGTCGGCGAGGTGGGCAACGCCGAGCAGTCGAACATCAACTGGGGCAAGGCCGGCCGGATGCGGTGGAAGGGCAAGCGCCCGACCGTCCGCGGTGTGGCCATGAACCCGGTGGACCACCCGCACGGTGGTGGTGAGGGCAAGACCTCCGGTGGTCGCCACCCGGTGAACCCGAAGGGCAAGCCGGAGGGCCGCACGCGCAAGCGCAAGGCCAGTGATGCCCTGATCGTGCGCCGCCGGCGCACCAACAAGAAGCGCTGAGCGGGTAGAGGAGTCCGACAGACATGCCACGCAGCCTGAAGAAGGGCCCGTTCGTCGACGACCACCTGCTCAAGAAGGTGGACGCGCAGAACGAGAAGGGCACCAAGACCGTCATCCGCACGTGGTCGCGCCGCTCGACGATCATCCCCGACATGCTCGGGCACACGATCGCCGTGCACGACGGCCGCAAGCACGTCCCGGTCTTCGTGACCGAGGCGATGGTCGGGCACAAGCTCGGCGAGTTCGCGCCCACGCGCACGTTCCGTGGGCACGTCAAGGACGACCGCCGGTCGCGGCGCGGCTGACGGCGAGGAGACATCAGATGACTTCCCAGTTGGGGCAGGAGACGCCGGTCGCCCGGGCCACGGCCCGATTCGTCCGCGTCACCCCCATGAAGGCACGGCGCGTGGTGGACCTGGTCCGCTACCTGCCGACCGACGAGGCCCTGGCCCTGCTGCGCTTCGCGCCGCAGGCCGCCAGCGAGCCGGTCGCCAAGGTGGTGGCCAGCGCCGTCGCCAACGCCGAGCACAACCTGCGGCTGGACCCGGCGGCCCTGGTCGTGAGCGCTGCCTACGTCGACGAGGGCCCGACCCTGAAGCGGATCCGTCCGCGCGCCCAGGGCCGTGCGTTCCGCATCAACAAGCGGACGTGCCACATCACGATCGAGGTCAGCGAGGTGACCGCCAGCGATGAGCTCGCCGGCAAGTCGCGCACGGCCCGTCGTCGCACCGGCCAGTCCGGTCCGGCCACCCAGCAGCAGAAGACCAACACGAGGGGAGGGACCCGCTAGTGGGTCAGAAGGTCAACCCGCACGGGTTCCGCTTGGGCATCACCACCGACTACAAGTCCCGGTGGTACGCCGACAAGCTGTACAAGGACTACGTCAAGGAAGACGTGGCCATCCGCAAGCTCATGTCCAAGGGCATGGAGCGGGCCGGCATCTCCAAGGTGGAGATCGAGCGCACGCGTGACCGCGTCCGCGTCGACATCCACACCGCCCGGCCGGGCATCGTCATCGGCCGGCGCGGCGCCGAGGCCGACCGCATCCGCGGCGAGCTGGAGAAGCTCACCGGCAAGCAGGTGCAGCTGAACATCCTCGAGGTGAAGAACCCCGAGGCCGACGCCCAGCTGGTCGCCCAGGCCGTGGCCGAGCAGCTGTCCAGCCGGGTCAGCTTCCGTCGCGCCATGCGCAAGGCGATGCAGTCCGCGCAGCGCAGCCCGCAGGTCAAGGGCATCCGCGTGCAGTGCTCCGGTCGCCTCGGCGGCACGGAGATGAGCCGGTCGGAGTTCTACCGCGAGGGTCGCGTCCCGCTGCACACCCTCCGGGCGAACATCGACTACGGGCTGTACGAGGCCCGCACGACCTTCGGTCGCATCGGCGTCAAGGTGTGGATCTACAAGGGCGACGCCAGCGGCTCCCGCGCCGAGCGCGAGGCCCTCGAGGCCCTCGCCGCCCGCCAGCAGCGCCGCGAGCGGGCCCAGCGTCCGCGTCGCTCGGGTTCGTCGGGCACCACCGCCGGCGGCACCGAGGCCGGCCGCGCCGCGGCCGAGGGCTCGACCGGCCCGGCCGTCGACGCCACCGACAGCGCCGTGGCCGTGTCCTCCCCCGAGGCTGCGCCCGAGCAGACCGTCGCCGACGCCGTGGGCCCCGAGGCCACCGCTGCCGCCGAGACGACGGCCACCGAGAACACGGAGGGCTGACACGTGCTGATCCCACGGCGCGTCAAGCACCGCAAGCAGCACCACCCGAGCCGCTCGGGTCGTGCCAAGGGCGGGACCGAGATCAACTTCGGTGACTACGCCATCCAGGCCCTCGAGCCGGCCTACGTCACCAACCGGCAGATCGAGTCCGCCCGTATCGCCATGACGCGTCACATCCGTCGTGGCGGCAAGGTGTGGATCTCGATCTACCCGGACCGTCCGCTCACCAAGAAGCCGGCCGAGACCCGCATGGGTTCCGGTAAGGGCTCGCCCGAGTGGTGGGTCGCCAACGTCAAGCCCGGCCGGATCATGTTCGAGCTGTCCGGTGTCGCCGAGCCCGTGGCCCGCGAGGCCATGCGCCGCGCGATCCACAAGCTGCCGATGAAGTGCCGCTTCGTCACTCGTGAAGGAGAGGTGTGATGGCCGCCGGTCTGACCGCCCCCGAGCTGCGTGAGCTCTCCGCCGACGAGCTCGCCACGCGGCTGCGCGAGTCCAAGGAAGAGCTGTTCAACCTGCGGTTCCAGGTGGCCACCGGCCAACTGGACAACAACCGGCGGCTGCAGACCGTCCGCCGCGACATCGCCCGGATCTACACGATCATGCGCGAGCGCGAGCTGGGCCTCTCGGTCGCCCCGAACGAGGGTGTGGCATGAGCGAGCCCCAGCAGACGCAGTCGTCGACCGGGCCCGGGCTGGCCGGCCGCGGCTACCGCAAGGTCCGTGAGGGCCTCGTGGTCAGCGACAAGATGGACAAGACGATCGTCGTCGAGGTCGAGGACCGTGTGAAGCACGGCCTCTACGGCAAGGTCATCCGTCGCACCAGCAAGCTGAAGGCGCACGATGAGCAGCAGGTCGCCGGCATCGGCGACCGGGTGCAGATCATGGAGACCCGGCCGACGTCGGCCACCAAGCGGTGGCGGCTGGTCGAGGTCATCGAGAAGGCCAAGTAGGACGAGCGGGGTCCGGTCCGGGCCCTGTGGGAGGCGGCCCTCCGGGGCCGCGCGTCGACCAGGTACTCTGGACGACTGGCGCGCCCCCCGGGGGGAAGCGCGCCGCATCCCGGTACCCGTGCTCGGACGCACCGGCGGCAGAACGCCCGCCGGTGCGTCCGCACGTGGGTGCCGGACAGCCGGTTCACCGACTCGGCCCGGCTGTCACAACTGAGAATTGGGAGTGGGACGTGATCCAGCAGGAGTCACGACTCCGGGTCGCCGACAACACCGGTGCGAAGGAGATCCTCTGCATCCGGGTGCTCGGCGGGTCCGGGCGGCGCTACGCCGGGATCGGTGACGTCATCGTCGCCACCGTCAAGGACGCGCTGCCCGGTGCCGGCGTCAAGCGGGGTGACGTGGTGAAGGCCGTCGTCGTCCGCACGGTGAAGGAGCGTCGTCGTCCGGACGGCTCGTACATCCGCTTCGACGAGAACGCCGCGGTGATCATCCGCGACAGTGGCGACCCCCGCGGGACCCGCATCTTCGGTCCGGTCGGTCGCGAGCTGCGCGACAAGCGCTTCATGCGGATCATCTCGCTCGCCCCGGAGGTGTTGTGACCATGGCGGAGAAGACCCCCTCCATGAAGGTCAAGAAGGGCGACACCGTCGTCGTGCTGTCCGGCAAGGACAAGGGCGCGAAGGGCCGTGTCATCGCCGCCTTCCCGAAGCAGCAGAAGGTGCTGGTCGAGGGCGTCGGCCGGGTGAAGAAGCACACGCGGATCAGCTCGACGCAGCGCGGCGCCCAGCAGGGCGGGATCGTCACGCAGGAGGCGCGCATCCACGTGAGCAACGTGATGGTGATCGACTCCGAGGACAAGCCGACCCGGGTCGGCTACCGCAAGGACGAGGAAGGCCGCAGCATCCGGGTCTCGCGGCGCACCGGTAAGGACCTCTGATCCCATGAGTGCACCCACCCGTGAGCTGCCCCGCATGCTCGCCCACTACCGCGAGCAGATCGCCCCGGCCCTGCGGTCGGAGTTCGGCTACGACAACGTCATGCAGATCCCGCGGCTGACGAAGATCGTCGTCAACATGGGCGTCGGCGAGGCGACCCGCGACGCCAAGCTGATGGACGGCGCGGTCCGTGACCTCACCGCCATCACCGGCCAGAAGCCGGCCGTCGTCCGGGCCCGCAAGTCCATCGCGCAGTTCAAGCTCCGCGAGGGCATGCCCATCGGCGCGAAGGTGACCCTCCGCGGCGACCGCATGTGGGAGTTCCTGGACCGCCTGCTGTCCCTGGCCCTGCCCCGCATCCGTGACTTCCGCGGCCTCAACGCCAAGCAGTTCGACGGTCACGGCAACTACACGTTCGGCCTGACCGAGCAGTCGATGTTCCGCGAGATCGACGTCGACAAGATCGACCGGCCGCGCGGCATGGACATCACGCTGGTCACCACCGCCACGAACGACGAGGAGGGTCGCGAGCTCCTCCGCCTGCTGGGTTTCCCGTTCGCCGGCCAGCCCGTCGTGACCACCACCCGCTGAGCCGGGGCGAGGAGACACCGAGATGGCCAAGAAGGCGCTTGTCAACAAGGCGGCCCGCAAGCCGAAGTTCGCGGTCCGCGGTTACACCCGTTGCCAGCGGTGCGGGCGTCCGCACGCCGTCTTCCGCAAGTTCGGCCTGTGCCGGATCTGCCTGCGGGAGATGGCGCACGCCGGCGAGCTGCCGGGTGTGAGCAAGTCCAGCTGGTGAGAGGGCCCCGTCCCGGGCCGCTCCAGTAAGTCACCTACCAACGCACCACCGATCGCCGAGAGGCCCCCGCGCCAAGTCACTGACCCGGCGCCTGAGGAACCGCGGCGAGAGAGGCACGACACCCATGACGATGACCGACCCGATCGCGGACATGCTGACGCGGATCCGGAACGCCAACCAGGCGTACCACGACGCCGCGACCATGCCGTCGTCGAAGCTGAAGACGCACATCGCCGAGATCCTCCAGCAGGAGGGCTACATCGCCGGCTGGACCGTCAACGAGGTCGAGAAGGACGGCACCACCCGCAAGGAGCTGGTGATCGACCTCAAGTACGGCCCCAACCGTGAGCGGAGCATCGCCGGCGTCCGGCGCGTCTCCAAGCCCGGTCTGCGGGTGTACGCCAAGTCCACCGCGCTGCCCAAGGTGCTCGGCGGCCTCGGGGTGGCCATCATCTCCACCTCCACCGGGCTGCTCACCGACCGGCAGGCGAACAAGAAGGGCGTGGGCGGGGAAGTCCTCGCCTACGTCTGGTAAGGGGAGCGAGAAGATGTCACGGATCGGACGACTCCCGATCGCCGTGCCCGGGGGCGTGGACGTCGCCATCGACGGTCAGACCGTCAGCGTGAAGGGCCCCAAGGGGTCGCTGACCCACACCGTCGCGGCGCCGATCACCGTCGAGCGCGGCGAGGACGGCACGCTCAGCGTGCAGCGCCCCAACGACGAGCGGGAGAGCCGGGCCCTGCACGGGCTGTCGCGCACCCTGATCGCCAACATGATCACCGGCGTCACCGAGGGGTACACCAAGACCCTCGAGATCGTCGGCGTCGGCTACCGCGTCGCCGCCAAGGGCTCGGACCTCGAGTTCGCCCTGGGCTACAGCCACCCGGTGCCGGTCAAGGCCCCCGAGGGGATCAGCTTCACCGTCGAGTCGCCGACCCGCCTGCGGGTCACCGGCATCGACAAGCAGCAGGTGGGCCAGATCGCGGCCAACATCCGCAAGCTGCGCCGCCCCGACCCGTACAAGGGCAAGGGCGTGCGCTACCAGGGCGAGGTCATCAAGCGCAAGGTCGGGAAGACGGGTAAGTGATGGCACAGACCGAGAAGAGTGCCGCTCGGGTGCACAAGCCCGTCGGTACCGACGTCAGCACCGCACGGCGGGTCTCCCGCCTGCGCCGGCACAACCGGCTGCGCAAGCGCGTGGCCGGCACGCCGGAGCGTCCGCGCCTGGTGGTCAAGCGCAGCTCGCGTCACATCCACGTGCAGCTGGTCGACGACACGGTGGGCCGCACGCTGGCCAGTGCCTCGACGATGGGCCTGCGCGGGACGGACGGCGACAAGTCGGCCCTCGCCCGCCAGGTCGGTGGACTGATCGCCGAGCGCGCGAAGGCGGCCGGCATCTCCGCGGTCGTCTTCGACCGTGGCGGCAACCGGTACGCCGGGCGGATCGCCGCCCTGGCCGACGGTGCCCGCGAGGGCGGGCTGGACTTCTGATGAGCATGACCCAGTGCGGCAACGACACGCTGCGGATCGAGAGGGACGTCTGATGCCAGGACCACAGCGACGCGGCGGCGGCGCCGGCGGCGGTAACGACCGCCGGGACCGTCGTGACGGCGGGCGGGGGCCCGGCGGCGCACCTGCCGAGAAGAGCAACTTCATCGAGCGCGTGGTGGCCATCAACCGCGTGTCCAAGGTCGTCAAGGGTGGTCGGCGCTTCAGCTTCACCGCCCTGGTGATCGTGGGCGACGGCGACGGCACCGTGGGCGTCGGCTACGGCAAGGCCAAGGAGGTGCCCGCGGCCATCGCCAAGGGTGTCGAGGAGGCCAAGAAGCACTTCTACAAGGTGCCGCGGATCGCCAGCACCATCCCGCACCCCGTGCAGGGTGAGGCTGCGGCCGGCGTCGTGCTGCTCAAGCCGGCCAGCCCCGGTACCGGTGTCATCGCCGGTGGCCCGGTGCGCGCCGTCCTGGAGTGCGCGGGCATCCACGACGTGCTCTCCAAGAGCCTCGGGTCGTCGAACCCGATCAACATCGTGCACGCGACCATGCAGGCGCTGAAGGACCTCGTCCGCCCCGAGGAGATCGCGGCCCGCCGCGGTCTGCCCCTCGAGGACGTCGCTCCCGCGGCCATGCTGCGGGCTCGCGCGGGCCAGGGGGTCTGACATGGCGCAGATCAAGGTCACCCAGGTCAAGTCCGCCATCGGGACCAAGCCGAACCAGCGTCAGACGCTGCGGTCGCTCGGCCTCAAGCGGATCAACGACTCGGTCGTGCAGGAGGACCGTCCCGAGATCCGCGGGATGGTCGCGACGGTGCCGCATCTGGTCACCGTCGAAGAGATCAGCTGAACCACGGCTGAGTAGGGACATCTCATGACTCTCAAGGTCCACCACCTGCGTCCGGCTCCGGGCGCCCACACCCCCAAGACCCGCGTGGGTCGCGGTGAGGGCTCCAAGGGCAAGACGGCCGGTCGCGGCACCAAGGGCACCGGCGCGCGGGGCAACACCTCGGCGCGGTTCGAGGGCGGGCAGACGCCGCTGCACATGCGGCTGCCCAAGCTCTCGGGCTTCAAGAACCGGAACAAGGTCGTCTTCCAGGTCGTCAACCTCGACCGGATCGCGGCGCTGTTCCCCCAGGGCGGCTCGGTCAACCCCGACTCCCTCGCCGAGGCCGGCGCCGTGCGCCGTGGCCAGCCGGTGAAGGTGCTGGGCACCGGCGACCTGGGCGGTGTCGAGGTGCACGTGCACGCGCACGCGTTCTCGACCTCCGCGGCCGAGAAGATCTCCGCGGCCGGGGGCAGCACCACCCGCATCTGACGCCGATGACCCCCGGGGCGCGTCTCCTCCGCGAGACGTCCGGCCCCGGGGGTCGTCTGCTGCCCGGCCCCGCGAGGTGACCGGGCGACCGGGGGACGCCGACGGCGCGCGGCACCCCGTCCACCGGGTGCTCGGCCGACCGGGCCCCCGCCGTTGCTAACCTCATCCGACCGAAGCAGGGGAGGGCACGTGCTGCAGGCGTTCGCCGCGGCGTTCCGGACGCCAGACCTCCGGCGCAAGCTGCTGTTCTCCCTGGCGATCATCGCCGTGTACCGGCTGGGTGCGCAGATCCCCGGGCCGGGCGTCTCCACGGAGGCGATCAACAGCTGTCTGGAGGCCGCGCAGGCCTCGGACCAGCGGGACCTCTACTCGCTGGTGAACCTGTTCTCCGGCGGTGCACTGCTCCAGCTGTCGGTGTTCGCGCTGGGGATCATGCCGTACATCACCGCGAGCATCATCGTGCAGCTGCTGGTGGTGGTGATCCCGCGCTTCGAGCAGCTCAAGCGGGAAGGCCAGTCCGGCCAGGCCAAGCTGACGCAGTACACCCGTTACCTGACGATCGCGCTGGCGATCCTGCAGAGCACCGGTGTCATCGCGCTGGCCCGCAGCGGCCAGCTGTTCCCGAACTGCAGCGCCGACCTCATCCCCGAGGACGCGATCTGGTCCACGGTCGTGCTCGTCGTCACCATGACGGCCGGCACCGCGATGGTCATGTGGCTGGGCGAGCTGCTGACCGAGAAGGGGATCGGCAACGGCATGTCCGTGCTGATCTTCACCTCGATCGCCGCCCGCATCCCGTCCGAGGGCGGCGCCATCCTGCAGACCCGCGGCGGCTTCGTCTTCACCCTGGTGTGCCTGCTGGCCGTCGTCATCATCACGTCGGTCGTCTACGTGGAGCAGGCCCAGCGCCGCATCCCCGTGCAGTACGCCAAGCGCATGGTCGGCCGCCGCATGTACGGCGGGACGTCGACCTACCTGCCGCTCAAGGTGAACCAGGCCGGCGTCATCCCGGTCATCTTCGCCTCGTCGCTGCTCTACCTGCCGCAGCTGATCACCCAGCTGCAGGGCGACGAGACCGGCCCGGTGCGGCGGTTCTTCGAGAACTACGTCATCGACCAGAGCAGCCCCGTCCACATCGCCGTCTACTTCGGCCTGATCGTGTTCTTCACGTACTTCTACGTGTCGATCACGTTCAACCCGGAGGAGCGCGCCGAGGACATGAAGCGCTACGGCGGCTTCATCCCCGGCATCCGCCCCGGCCGGCCGACGGCGGAGTACCTGCAGTACGTGCTGTCCCGGATCACCCTCCCCGGTTCGATCTACCTGGGACTGGTGGCAGTGTTGCCCAACCTGTTCCTCTCGCTCACGCAACAGGGGCAGAACCAGAACTTCCCGTTCGGCGGGACCGCGGTGCTGATCATGGTGGGAGTGGGGTTGGAGACGGTGAAGCAGATCGAGACGCAACTCAACCAGCGCAACTACGAAGGGTTCCTGAAGTAGTGCGCGTCGTGCTGCTCGGCCCCCCCGGGGCGGGCAAGGGCACCCAGGCCCAGTTCATCGCCGCGCAGCTCGGGGTGCCGGCGATCTCCACCGGCGACATCTTCCGGGCGAACGTCAGCGGCCAGACCGAGCTCGGCCTCAAGGCCAAGCAGTACATGGACGCCGGCGACCTGGTGCCCGACGAGATCACCGTCGCCATGGTGCGCGACCGCCTGGCCGAGACCGACGCCAAGGGCGGGTTCCTGCTCGACGGCTTCCCCCGCACCATCGCGCAGGCCGAGCAGCTCCGGGCGTCGCTGCAGGAGCTGGGGCACTCGCTGGACTGCGTGCTCGAGCTCGTCGTCGACGAGGACGAGCTGGTGCGCCGGCTCTCCGGGCGGCGGATGCTCGTCGACGGCGAGTGGGTGCAGCGCGAGGACGACAAGCCGGAGACCGTGCGGCACCGGCTGCAGGTGTACCGGGAACAGACGGCGCCGCTGTCGGGGTTCTACGAGAACGAGGGGCTGCTGGCCCGCATCGACGCCATCGGCGCGGTGGACGAGGTCACCCAGCGGGCGATGACCGCGCTCGGAGCGGGCGCGGGCGCGCCGTCCGACGGGCCGAGCGCGGACTGAGGGGCGCCGGCGCACATGACGGCCGCCGGGATCCTCGGACGCCTCCCGCTGCTGGCGAAGTGGAGTGGACGGATGATCCAGATCAAGACCCCGCGCGAGATCGAGCTCATGCGTGCCTCCGGGCTGGTGACCGCGGGAGCGCTCGCCGCCGTGCGCGCCGCCGTGCGGCCCGGCGTGACCACCAAGGAGCTCGACGCCGTCGCCGAGGACCACATCCGGTCCCGCGGCGCGGTGCCCAACTTCCTCGGGTACCACGGGTTCACCGGCACGATCTGCGCCTCCATCAACGACGAGATCGTGCACGGGATCCCGAACGCCGAGCGTCGCCTGGTCGAGGGGGACAACATCTCCATCGACTGCGGGGCCATCCTCGACGGCTGGCACAGCGACTCCGCGATCACCGTGACGGTGGGGCAGGCCTCGGCCGAGGACTCCGCGCTGCTCGCCGTCACCGAGCGGTCGATGTGGGCGGGGCTGGCCCGGGCGATCGCCGGCGGGCGGCTGACCGACATCAGCCACGCCGTCGAGGAGACGATCACCGCCGAGGCGCACCCCTACGGCATCGTCGACCACTACGGCGGGCACGGCATCGGCACCGAGATGCACCAGGACCCGCACGTGCTGAACTACGGCCGCCCCGGGCGCGGCCCCAAGCTGGTGCCCGGCCTCGCGCTGGCCATCGAGCCGATGGTCACCATTGGCGATCCGGCCACCGCCGAACTCGAGGACGGCTGGACCGTGGTGACCAAGGACGGGTCGCGCGCGGCCCACTTCGAGCACACCGTCGCCATCACGCCGGAGGGTCCCTGGGTCCTCACGGCCGAGGACGGTGGCGTCGCGGGGCTGGCCCCGTTCGGGGTCACGCCCCGTCAGTAGCAGGACTCCCTCCTCTTCTGTGACCGAGGCCGGGTTGGAGCGTCCCGCTGCGGCGGGGTAGAGTGGCCGATGGCGTTCACGCCGTCCTGTCGTCGTGCTGTGGCCGCATGACGCGGGACGCCCTCGCGAGAGCGCCTGCACCACCTGTTCTGTAGACAACCGAGCACGCCCGCCGGGGTATCGGCATGGGCACGCGAGGACACCAGCACCACCGAGTCAGGGAGGCCGTGTAGGGCATGGCGAAGAAGGACGGGGCCATCGAGGTCGAGGGTCGCGTCGTCGAGCCGCTGCCCAACGCGATGTTCCGGGTCGAGCTGCAGAACGGGCACCGGGTGCTCGCCCACATCAGCGGCAAGATGCGGCAGCACTACATCCGCATCCTGCCCGAGGACCGCGTGGTCGTGGAGCTCTCGCCCTACGACCTGACCCGCGGTCGCATCGTCTACCGGTACAAGTAACCCGCCGTTGTGCGCCCGGCCCATCCGGGCGGCGCGCTCGGCGCACGATCTGAGGAATGAGGGGCGGCACCGGTGAAGGTCCAGCCGTCGGTGAAGAAGATCTGCGACAAGTGCAAGGTGATCCGCCGGCACGGCCGGGTCATGGTCATCTGCGACAACGCCCGCCACAAGCAGCGGCAGGGCTGAGGGAGTACCTGGACATGGCACGACTGGCCGGCGTCGACCTGCCCCGCGAGAAGCGGATGGAGATCGCGCTCACCTACATCTACGGCATCGGCAAGTCCCACGCGAAGGAGACCCTGGCCGCGACGGGCGTAAGCCCCGACCTGCGCGCCAAGGACCTCTCGGACGAGGACCTGCTGAAGCTGCGTGACTACATCGACGAGCACTTCCGCGTCGAGGGTGACCTGCGCCGCGAGGTGGCCGCCGACATCCGCCGCAAGGTGGAGATCGGCTGCTACCAGGGGCTGCGTCACCGTCGCGGACTGCCCGTCCACGGTCAGCGCACCCGCACCAACGCGCGCTCGAGCAAGGGCCCGCGCAAGACCATCGCCGGCAAGAAGAAGGCCGGCAAGAAGTAAGCCGTAGAGCGCGCCGTCGCAGCGACCCGTGAGGGCGGGGGCGACGGCGCGCGACGTGCTTCACCTGGCCACTGATCAGAGAGAAACCGGAGAGACATGCCTCCCAGGGCTCGCGCCGCGGCTGGTGCCAAGAAGGTCCGCCGCAAGGAGAAGAAGAACGTCGCCCACGGCGCCGCGCACATCAAGAGCACCTTCAACAACACGATCGTCTCGATCACCGACCCCAACGGGAACGTGATCAGCTGGGCCTCGGCCGGCCACGTCGGCTTCAAGGGCTCGCGCAAGTCCACTCCGTTCGCCGCGCAGATGGCTGCCGAGAACGCCGCGCGCAAGGCGCAGGAGCACGGCATGCGCAAGGTGGACGTCTTCGTGAAGGGCCCCGGCTCCGGCCGGGAGACCGCCATCCGGTCCCTCCAGGCCACCGGCCTCGAGGTCGGCCAGATCCAGGACGTCACCCCGCAGCCGCACAACGGCTGCCGCCCCAAGAAGCGCCGCCGGGTCTGACCGGCCACTGACGAGACGAACGAGGAGTACCTGACGTGGCCCGTTACACCGGAGCCGACTGCCGCCTGTGCCGGCGCGAGAAGATGAAGCTGTTCCTCAAGGGCAGCAAGTGCGAGTCCCCCAAGTGCCCGATCGAGATCCGGCCCTACCCGCCGGGCGAGCACGGCCGTGGCCGCACCAAGGACAGCGAGTACCTGCTGCAGCTCCGCGAGAAGCAGAAGGCCCGCCGCATCTACGGCGTGCTGGAGAAGCAGTTCCGCGGCTACTACGAAGAGGCCAACAAGAAGTCGGGCAAGACCGGTGAGGTCCTGCTGCAGATCCTCGAGTCGCGCCTGGACAACGTGGTCTACCGGGCCGGCTTCGCCGAGTCCCGCGACATGGCCCGCCAGCTGGTGCGCCACGGTCACATCCGGGTGAACGGCCGCAAGGTCGACATCCCGTCGTACCGCGTGACCGCGAACGACATCGTCGAGGTCGCGGAGAAGTCGCGCCGGATGATGCCCTTCGAGGTGGCCCAGGCCCGCGCCGGCGAGCGCCCCGTGCCCCCGTGGCTCGAGGTCATCACCAGCCAGCTGCGCGTGCTGGTCCACAGCATCCCGGCCCGCCAGGTGATCGACACCCCGGTCCAGGAGCAGCTGATCGTCGAGCTCTACTCGAAGTGAGAGCTTCCTGAGGGGCCGGGATGCATCCCGGCCCCTCAGGAGACGGCCCCGGCGGGCGGACCGATGCCCGCGGAGCCGGCACCACCCCCTCACGGCGTCATATGGCGGTCGCCGGAGGACACGAAGGAGAACCACCATGCTCATCGCACAGCGCCCCACGCTGACCGAGGAGACCATCTCGGAGCAGCGCTCGCGGTTCGTCATCGAGCCGCTCGAGCCCGGCTTCGGCTACACCCTCGGCAACTCGCTGCGCCGCACGCTCCTGTCCTCGATCCCCGGCGCTGCTGTCACCAGCATCCGGATCGAGGGGACCCTGCACGAGTTCACCACCGTGCCCGGGGTCAAGGAGGACGTCACCGAGATCATCCTCAACCTCAAGGGCCTGGTCGTCAGCTCCGACTCCGACGAGCCGGTGACGATGTACCTGCGCAAGCAGGGCCCCGGCGAGGTCACCGCCGCCGACATCGCCCCCCCGGCCGGTGTCGAGGTGCACAACCCCGAGCTGCACATCGCGACGCTCAACGGCAAGGGCCGGCTGGAGATCGAGCTGGTCGTCGAGCGTGGCCGCGGCTACGTGCCCGCGCCGCAGAACAAGCAGCCGGGCCAGGAGATCGGCCGGATCCCCGTCGACTCCATCTACTCGCCGGTCCTCAAGGTGACCTACGCCGTCGAGGCGACCCGCGTCGAGCAGCGCACGGACTTCGACCGGCTGGTCGTCGACGTCGAGACCAAGCCGTCGATCGCCCCCCGGGACGCGATCGCGAGCGCCGGCTCCACGCTGGTCGAGCTGTTCGGCCTGCTGCGCGAGCTGAACATCGACGCCGAGGGCATCGAGGTCGGCCCGAGCCCGGCCGAGGCCGCCGACATCGCGAACTTCTCGATGCCGATCGAGGACATGGACCTCACCGTCCGGTCCTACAACTGCCTCAAGCGCGAGGGCGTGCACACCGTCGGTGAGCTCGTCACCCGCTCGGAGGCCGACCTGCTCGACATCCGCAACTTCGGGGCCAAGTCCATCGACGAGGTCAAGATGAAGCTGGCGGCCATGGGCCTGGCGCTCAAGGACAGCCCGCCCGGGTTCATCCCCACCTCGGTGGAGAGCTACGACGAGGGCTACGAGACCGACGCGTACCACGGCACCGCCGAGTACGGGGACATCGAGTACAGCGACGGGTCCTACCAGGAGACCGAGCAGCTCTGAGCTGCACGGTCGTCCGGGCCGGGCGGCGGGGCGACCCGCCGTCCGGCGCCGTCGTCCGGACAGCCACACTGAAGCGACGCACAGCACCACGGATGACAGATCCATGGACGACGTGGCCCGGCCCTCCCAGCCCGGCCGCCTGAGGAAGGACCGACATGCCCACCCCCACCAAGGGCCCCCGTCTCGGCGGGTCCCCCTCGCACGAGCGGCTGATGCTGGCCAACCTGGCCACGTCGCTGTTCGAGCACGGGCGGATCACCACCACCGAGGCGAAGGCCAAGCGGCTGCGCCCGCTGGCCGAGAAGCTGGTCACGTTCGCCAAGCGCGGTGACCTGCACGCCCGGCGTCAGGTGATGACGACCATCCGGGACAAGAGCGTCGTCCACACGCTGTTCGCCGAGATCGGCCCGCGGTTCGTGAACCGTCCGGGTGGCTACACCCGCATCACCAAGGTCGGTCCGCGCAAGGGTGACAACGCCCCCATGGCCGTCATCGAGCTGGTCGAGGGCCTGACCGTGGCCCAGGAGGCCGTCGGCGAGGGCGAGCGCGCCCGGGGCACCCGGTTCGCCAGCGGCGCCGGTGCGGCCGCGGCCTCCGGTGAGGTCACCGCCGACGCGCTCGAGTCGTCCTCCGCCGGGGCCGGCACCGGGGAGACCGGGGACGCCGAGGCGCAGCAGATCGTCACCGACGTCTTCACCCCCGACGACGAGCGGCAGGACGACGGCGACGTCACTCCCGAGCCGAAGGCCGAGAACGCCGCGGTCGTCGATGACCCGGCCCTCTCGCCCGAGGTCGCCGCGGCCGCCGCTGCCGAGGTCGAGGCCGCCGAGCTGGGCGACGCCGCCACCGCCGGCACCCAGGCCCCCGGTGGCGAGGCAGCGCCCGACCCCAAGTGAGCGGTCGCTGACCACTCCCTCGCCGGGCGCGGAGCCCAGCACCGTGCACGACATCGACGAGCCCGCCACCGCACCCGGTGGCGGGCTCGTCCGTCTCCGGCTGGCGATCTCCTACGACGGCACCGCGCTGCACGGCTGGGCCCGCCAGCCGACGCTGCGGACCGTGCAGGGCGATCTCGAGGAGGCGCTGCGCACGGTGCTGCGCTGCCCCGTCGAGCTGACCGTCGCCGGGCGCACCGATGCGGGCGTGCACGCCACCGGGCAGGTGGCCCACGCCGACGTACCGCGGGACGTGTGGGAGCAGCACCGGGCGAAGCTGGTCCGCCGGCTGCGCGGGGTGCTGGCGCCGGACGTCGCGGTTCCCGCCGTGGACGAGGCGCCGGCCGACTTCGACGCGCGTTTCGGTGCGCTCCGTCGTCACTACGTCTACCGGCTGAGCGACGCCGACTCCGGCCCCGCGCCGCTGCGCCGGCTGGACACCGTCGGCTGGCCGCGCCGGCTGGACGTCGAGGCGATGCAGCGGGCCGCCGGGCTGCTCCTGGGCGAGCACGACTTCGCCGCCTTCTGCCGGCGCCGGGAGGGGGCGACCACCATCCGCACCCTGCTGGCCCTGGCGGTGTCCCGCGACGGGGAGCTGATCGAGGTCCGGGCGTCGGCCGACGCCTTCTGCCACTCGATGGTGCGCAGCCTGGTCGGCGCCCTGCTGGCCGTGGGAGAGGGGCGGCGTCCGCCCGAGTGGCCGGCCGGGTTGCTGGCGCGCACCCGGCGGGCCGACGAGGTGCCGGTCGCTCCGGCGGGGGGCCTGACCCTCGTGGGCGTCGACTACCCGCCGGACGCCGAACTGGCCGGCCGCGCGCAGGTCACGCGGGCCCGCCGGGTGTGAGACCGTCCCCTGCCGGGGTCCCGCCGCGAGCCTGCGCGGGGGGCAGGGGTCCGCTGTCACGGGAGGGCGGCGACCGCCTCGGCGATCGGCGTCGGACCGCTGACCAGCTCGGCCACCACGTCGGCGGTGCCCGCGTCGAGGAGGGCGACCAGCACCGCGGCCACGTCGTCCCGGGGCACCTCGCCGTCCTCGATGCCGTGGCGGAGGGTCACCCGGCCGGTGCCCGGCTCGTCGGTCAGCCGCCCCGGCCGGACGATCACCGTGTCCAGCGCCGGCCGGGGCAGGACGGCGTCCTCGGCGGCGAGCTTGGCCTGCAGGTAGGCGGCGAAGACGGGGTCCATCCCGCGCGGCGTCCCCTGCCGGGCCTGCTCGACGCCCATCGAGGAGACGAGCAGGTAGCGCCGGACCCCGGCGCGCTCGGCGGCGTCCGCGAGCAGGACGGCGGCGCCCCGGTCGACGGTGTGCTTGCGGGCCGCGCCGCTCCCCGGCCCGGCGCCGGCGGCGAACACGACCGCGTCAGCGCCCTCGACGACGCGCGCGACGTCGTCCACCGGAGCCCGTTCGAGGTCGAGGACGGCCGGCTCCACGCCGTCCTCCCGCAGGTCGGACCCGTGGTCGGGGTTGCGGACGATGCCCACGACGGCGTCGCCCCGGGCCGACAGCAGGCGGCCGAGGCGGCGGGCGATCTGCCCGTGGGCTCCGGCGATGACGACGCGCATGGTCCCGGGCCTACCCGCGGCGGCGCCGGCGCACCCGGTCGGCCTCGGCGGCCGCGGCCCGCGCCCGGGCGAGGTCGGCCGGGGTGTCGCAGTCGGTCCAGGGCGGCGGCTGGCCGGGCTGGAGCACCGGGCGCAGCCGGCGCACCGCCAGCGGCGCGAGCACCTTGCGCACCGACGTCGGCCCGCGGACCCCGGCCACCGCGTCGCGCAGTGCCGCCGTGCGCCACACGCCGAGCAGCAGCTGGTCCTGGTCGGTGTCGTCCACGACCAGCACGCCGTCCCCGGTCAGCCGCTCGCGCAGTTCCCGGACCAGCCCGGCGGTGAGGAACGGCAGGTCGCCGGCGAGCACGGCGACGACCTCGGTCGGCACCAGGTCCAGGCCGGCCCGCATGGCCGCCACCGGGCCGCCGCGCGGCGGCTCCTCGCGGACGACGGTGACGTCCGGCGGCACCGGCTGGGGCGGTCCGACGACGATCCGCGGCTCGGCGTCGCGGACGGCGGACAGGACGGCGGCGAGGATGCTCCGGCCGCCGACGTCCAGCTGGGGCTTGGCCTGCCCGCCCATGCGGGCCGCGCGCCCGCCGGCGAGGACGACGGCGGCGTAGGGCGGCAGCTCGGGCACACCGAGACCGTAGAGGTCCGGACGTGGGTACCGTCGCCGTTCGTGGGACGAGTGACCAGCCGGACACCGGTGCTGCGGATCCGCGGGTCGGCGCGGACGACCCGCCCGGACACCGTGGCGGCCGAGGAGCCGCTGGAGATCCGGCTGTCCGGCACCCCGCTCGCGGTGACCATGCGCACCCCCGGCCACGACTTCGACCTGGTGCACGGGTTCCTGGCCACCGAGGGCGTGATCGCCGGATCCGACGACGTCCTGGGGCTGCGGTACTGCGACTCCGTCGACGCCGAGGGCCGCAACACCTACAACGTCGTCGACGTCGACCTCGCGCCCGGCGTGGAGCCGCCGGACACGGCGCTGGACCGGAACTTCTACACGTCGAGCTCGTGCGGGGTGTGCGGCAAGGCGAGCATCGACGCCATCCGCACCCGCACGCGGCACGACATCGCCGCCGACGGCACGCGGGTGAGCCTGGAGACGCTGCTGGCGCTGCCGGACCGGCTGCGGGCGGCGCAGGAGGTGTTCGACCGGACCGGTGGCCTGCACGCGGCCGGCCTGTTCACCGCCGACGGGGAGCTGGTCGCGCTGCGCGAGGACGTCGGCCGGCACAACGCCGTCGACAAGGTGGTCGGGGACGCGCTGCGTGTCGGGCGGCTGCCGCTGCCCGGGCACGTGCTCATGGTCAGCGGCCGGGCCAGCTTCGAGCTGACGCAGAAGGCGGCGATGGCGGGCATCCCGGTGCTCGCCGCGGTTTCGGCGCCGTCGTCCCTGGCCGTGGAGCTGGCCGCCGACGTCGGGATCACCCTCGTCGGCTTCCTCCGCGGCGACGGCTGCAACGTCTACACCCGCACCGAGCGCCTCACCGGGGTCTGAGCGGAGTCGCCGGTGACGGAATCCTTCACCGGACGACTCCGCTCAGGTGTGGTCGCCGCCGCGGAGCTGGCTGACCACGTGCGGCAGCAGCGGGCCGAGCACGGCCAGGCCGTCGCGCACGCCGCCGGTGGAGCCGGGCAGGTTGACGATCAGCGTGCGGCCGGCCGTCCCGGCCAGCCCGCGGGACAGCACCGACGTCGGCACCTCCGGCTCGCCGTACCGGCGGACCGCCTCGGCGACGCCCGGTGCCTCCCGCTCGATCACGGCGCGGGTCGCCTCCGGGGTGACGTCGGTGGGGGAGAGCCCGGTGCCGCCGGTGGTGAGGACGACGTCGGCGCCGGAGGCCACGGCCTCGCGCAGCACCTCCTCGAGCAGCGCCACGTCGTCCTCGCGGACGTGCGGGCCGTCCACGGCGAAGCCGAGCGCCCGGAGCCCCTCGGCCAGGGCCTGACCGCTGCGGTCGGGGTAGACGCCGGCGGCCGCGCGGTTGGACGCGGTGACGACGACGGCGCGGGCGCCCGGCGGGAGGTCGCTCACCGCCGCCACTCCCCGCTCTTGCCGCCGGACTTGGCCAGCAGGCGGACGTCGGTGATCGAGGCCCGCGGGTCCACCGCCTTGACCATGTCGATCACGGTGAGCCCGGCGACGGCGACCGACGTGAGCGCCTCCATCTCCACGCCGGTGCGGTCGGCCGTGCGCGCGGTCGCGGTGATCTCGACGGCGTCGTCGGCGACGGTCAGGTCGACGGTGACGCCGTGCAGGGCGATGGGGTGGCACAGCGGCACGAGGTCGGGGGTGCGCTTGGCACCCGCGATGCCGGCGATCCGCGCGACGGCGACGGCGTCGCCCTTCGGCACGCCCTCGCCGCGGAGCAGCGCGACCACCTCGGAGCTGACCAGCACCCGCCCGGCGGCCGTCGCCTCCCGGGCGGTGACCGGTTTGGCGGAGACGTCGACCATCCGGGCGGCGCCGGCCTCGTCGACGTGGGTCAGGCGCGGTTCCGTCACTGGAGGGCTCCTTCGATCAGCACGACGTCCACCGGGGCGCCGGCGGGCAGTTCGGTCACGTCCTCGGGGACGACGACCAGGCAGTTGGCGCGGGCCAGGTGCGCCACCAGGTGCGAGCCCGGCCCGCCCACCTGGGACACCTGCCCGCCGTCGTAGCGGCCGCGGAGGAACTGCCGCTTGCCGGCGGGGGAGCGCAGCGGGGCGGTGAGCGTGGCCGGGGCGCGCAGCCGGCCGGGGGCGGCGTGGCCGAGCGCGCGGCGCAGCGCCGGGCGCACGAACACCTCGAAGGAGACGAACGCGCTCACCGGGTTGCCGGGCAGCGTGACCACCGGGATCCCGTCCACCGTGCCCGCGCCCTGCGGCCCGCCCGGCTGCATGGCCACCTTGACGAACTCGACCGTGCCGAGGGCGCGGAAGGCGTCCTTGACGACCTCGTACGCGCCGGCGCTCACCCCGCCGCTGGTCACCAGCAGGTCGGCCGTGGCCAGCTCGGCGCGGACCGTGGCGAGGAACTGGTCGACGTCGTCCGGGACGAAGTGCAGCCGCCGCGCCGTTCCGCCGGCGTCCTCCACCGCGGCCACCAGCAGCGCGGAGTTCGACTCGTAGATCTGACCGGGGAGCAGCGGGGCGCCGGGCTCGACCAGCTCGCTGCCGGTGGAGAGCACCAGCACGCGGGGCCGGCGGCGCACCGGCAGCGCGCGCACGCCGACGGCCGCGGCCAGGCCCAGCTGCGCGGCGCCCAGCGGGGTGCCGGCCGTGAGCGCGACCGTGCCCGCGGCGATGTCCTCGCCCGCGGAGCGCACGTGGGTGCCGGCCGCGGGCACCTCGCGGATCTCCACGACGTCGGTGCCGCCGTCGGTGGACTCGACCGGCACCACGACGTCGGCGCCCTCGGGCAGCGGCGCGCCGGTCATGATCCGCTGCACCGTGCCGGGCGCCAGCGGGACGACGTCGGTGCGCCCGGCGGGGACGTCGTCGGACACCGGCAGCCGCACCGGGGTGGTGGACACCTCGGCCCAGCGTGCGGCGTAGCCGTCCATCGCGGAGTTGTCGAAGCCGGGCAGGGCCACGCGGGCCGGCACGTCGCGGGCCAGGACCCGGTTGTGGGCGGCCGCCAGTGGCACCTCCTCCTCCGCGAGCGGGGACAGGAGCGCGGCCACGACCGCCTGGTGTTCCTCGACCGTGCGCACGGGGCACATCCTGACCGATCACCGACGGCAGTCGACCGGGAGGGAGCCGCGCATGGCCGACGTGGTGGTCCTCGGACAGGTCGGCCGGGACCTCGTGCTCCGGGTCGGCGCGCTGCCGGAGGCCGGCGGCTCGGCGGTGGTCACCGAGCGTCGGGAGGTGCTGGGCGGCAAGGGTGCGAACCAGGCGGTGACGCTGGCCCAGCTGGGCGTGCCGGTGGCGCTCGTCGGCGTCGTCGGCACCGACGGGCCGGGCGCGGAGGCCCTGGCGCAGGCGGCCGCCGACGGGATCGACGTCTCGGCGGTGCGGCGGCGCCGGGGGGCCACGACGGCGCTGCTGGTCGACGTCGTCGCCGACGGCGGGGCGCGGCGGCTGCTCGAAGACGTGCCCGACGCCGTGCGGCTCACCCCGGAGGACGTCGCGGCGGCCGCGGACCAGCTCGCGGCGGCGCAGCTGGTGATCCTGCAGCTGCAGCAGCCCGCCGCCGCGGTCCGGGCGGCCCTGGACCGGGTGCCGGCCGGCGCGGTGGTGGTCGCCGACGGCGCCCCGGCCGACGCGGCGACCCGCGCGGCGGTCCTGGCCCGCGCCGACGTCGTCCGGGCCGACACGGCCGAGGCCGCCCCGCTGACCGGCCGGGAGCCGACCGGGCCGGAGGAGCTGGCGGAGGCGGCCGCCGAGCTGCTGACCGCCGGGCCCCGGGTGGTCGCGATCGGTGCGGGGGAGGCCGGCGACCTGGTCTCCTGGCGGGCCGGCCCCCGGCTCGGGGTCGCGGCCGAGGAGCTCGAGGTGGACCCGGAGTGGGCCGACGGAGAGGTGCTCGTGCCGCTGCTCGGCGGGCCGCCGGCCGATCCGACCGGCGCCGGGGACGCCTATGTCGCCACGCTGGCCGCCACGCTGCTCGGCGGCGGAGCACCGGAGGACGCGGCCTGGGCGGCGTCGGCGGCCGCCTGCCTCACCGTGGCGCACGCCGGCGGCCGCCCGGACCTCAGCCCGGAGGCGGTGCGCCGGGTCGTCCGCCGGGCCCGCGCCTACTGACCGGCCTCCGGGGCTCCCGCCGGCGCGGATCACCGCCGTCCCGGTGTGAGCCCGGGCCCACCCGGGCGCCGGCGCACTCCCCGCCGATAGGGTCGGCCGGAAGTCGTCGGGAGGGGACGGGCGTGGCGGAGTTCGAGAAGATGCTGACCGCGAACGAGGAGTGGGCGAGGAGCTTCCCCGGCGAGCTGCCGGTGCGCCCGGCCCGGCAGGTGGCGGTCGTCGCCTGCATGGACTCCCGGATGCCACTGTTCCCCCTGCTGGGGCTGGCGGTCGGCGACGCGCACGTGATCCGCAACGCCGGCGGGGTGGTCACCGAGGACACCATCCGCTCCCTGACCATCTCCCAGCACCTGCTGGGCACCCGCGAGATCGTCCTGGTGCACCACACGAACTGCGGGCTGCAGGCCACCGACGACACCGCCTTCGCCGACCTGGTCGAGCGGGCCACGGGACGGCGTCCGCCGTGGGCGGCGCGGGCGTTCGTCGACGTCGAGGACGACGTCCGGGAGTCGATGCGACTGCTGCGCGACTGCCCCTACCTCGTCTCGCGGGAGATCTGCGGGAGCGTCTACGACGTGGCCACCGGGCGGCTGAACCCGGTCGCGCTGGAGGTCTGAGAAGGGGCCCTCCTGCCCACCGCCCCTCGCTCCGCTCAGGGGCGGGCCCCTGAAGGAGGGCCGTTCCGGCACGTCTCCTCGCGGCTGGGCCCGGACGGCGACTGGTATCGTGACCGGTTGGCGCGCGGAGTCGGCTGGTGCCCGCGCGCGTTGCACCGTCTCCCGTGTTCGGTGAGGCGATCCCACCAGCCGATCCGACAACGACGGAGGACACGAGCGCCGTGCGCACGTACACCCCCAAGCCCGGCGAGGTCAGCCGGGCCTGGCACGTCATCGACGCCACTGATGTGGTGCTCGGTCGACTCGCCAGCCAGACCGCGATCCTGCTCCGCGGCAAGCACAAGCCCCAGTACGCCCCGCACGTCGACGTCGGTGACTTCGTCGTGATCGTCAACGCCGGCAAGGTGGCGCTGACCGGGTCCAAGCGCGACGACAAGGTCGCGTACCGCCACTCGGGTTACCCGGGCGGCCTCAAGACGATCAACGTCGGCGACCAGCTGCGCACGCACCCCGACCGCGTCGTGGAGCGGGCGATCAAGGGGATGCTGCCGCACAACACCCTGGGCCGGCAGATGCTCAAGAAGCTCAAGGTGTACGCCGGGCCCGAGCACCCGCACGCCGCGCAGCAGCCCCAGCCCTTCGAGATCAAGCAGGTGGCCCAGTGACGACCGCACTGACCGTGACCGACGCCGAGGGGCGTCCGGTGCAGACCGTCGGCCGGCGCAAGGAGGCCATCGTCCGGGTGCGTCTCCTGCCCGGTACCGGCCAGTTCCGGCTCAACGGCCGCACCATCGAGGACTACTTCCCCAACAAGGTGCACCAGCAGCTCATCCGTGAGCCGTTCGTGATCCTGGAGAAGGGTGAGCAGTACGACGTCGTCGGCATCCTCCACGGTGGCGGCGTCAGCGGTCAGGCCGGCGCGCTGCGCCTGGCGATCGCCCGTGCCCTCATCGAGGTCGAGCCCGACGACCGTCCGGCGCTGAAGAAGGCCGGCTTCCTCACTCGTGACGCCCGCGTCACCGAGCGCAAGAAGTACGGGCTCAAGAAGGCCCGCAAGGCGCCTCAGTACTCGAAGCGCTGACCGGTACGCCCGTGGGTCGCCTCTTCGGGACCGACGGCGTCCGGGGTCGGGCCAACGCCGACCTCACGCCGGAGTTGGCCCTCTCGGTGGCACGTGCTGCCGCCGGCGTGCTCGCCGACCGCGACGGGACCTCGCGTCCCGTCGCGGTCGTCGGCCGCGACCCCCGCGCCAGTGGGGAGATGCTCGAGGCCGCCGTCGTGGCGGGCCTCGCCAGTGCCGGTGCGGAGGTGCTGCGCGCCGGGGTGCTGCCCACCCCGGCGATCGCGCACCTGACCGCGGACACCGGCGCCGACCTCGGCGTGATGATCTCCGCCAGTCACAACCCGATGCCCGACAACGGCATCAAGCTCTTCAGCCGCGGCGGTCACAAGCTGCCCGACGCCCTCGAGATCGCGATCGAGCAGGCCGTCGCCGACGGCACGGCGGGGCACCGGCCGACCGGTGCCGGGATCGGCCGCGTCCGCGACCTCCCCGGTGCCGCCGAGAGCTACGCGCAGCACCTGCTGTCGACGGTGGCGCAGCCGCTCACCGGCCTCACCCTCGTCGTCGACTGCGCGCACGGCGCGGCCGCGACCGTCGCGCCCGAGGTCTACCGCCGGGCCGGCGCGACGGTGCACGTCATCGGTGGCGAGCCCGACGGCTGGAACATCAACGACGGCATCGGCTCCACCCACCTCGGGCCGCTGATGAAGGCGGTCGCGGAGGTCGGCGCCGACCTCGGCATCGCCCACGACGGGGACGCCGACCGGTGCCTGGCGATCACCGCGACCGGGGACACCGTCGACGGCGACGCGATCCTGGCGATCTGCGCGCTGGCCCTCCACGAGCGCGGCGCGCTGGCCGGCGAGACCGTCGTCGCCACGGTGATGAGCAACCTCGGCTTCCACCACGCCATGCGCGGCGCCGGGATCGCGGTGCACACCACGGCGGTCGGCGACCGCTACGTGCTCGAGGCGCTGCGTGCGCAGGAGCTCAGCCTGGGCGGCGAGCAGAGCGGCCACCTGGTCTTCCTCGACCACGCCACCACCGGTGACGGCCTGCTGACCGGGCTGGCCCTGCTCTCGCGCATGGCGGCCACCGGGTCGTCGCTGGCCGAGCTCGCCTCGGTGGTGCAGCGCCTGCCGCAGACCCTGGTCAACGTGCCCGTGCGGGACCGGCTGGCGGTCGCCGAGAGCGACGCGGTCGCCGACGCGGTGAACGCCGTCGAGGCCGAGCTCGGCGCCGACGGCCGGGTGCTGCTGCGCCCGTCGGGCACCGAGCAGCTGGTGCGCGTGATGGTCGAGGCCCCCACCCAGGAACAGGCCGACAGCATCGCCGAGCGGCTGGCCGCGGTCGTCGCCTCCTGCAACTGACCGCTCCCGCGGCGGACTGAGGCGAGGCTCTCGCTCGATCGAGGGACGGCTCCGGCCGCGGTCGCCGGTACCCTCGACGAAATGTGCGGAATCGTGGGATACGTCGGCCCGCAGAACGCCCTGGACGTCGTCGTCGAGGGTCTGCGCCGGCTGGAGTACCGGGGGTACGACTCGGCAGGGGTCGCCGTCCTGGCTGACGGGACGATGACGACGGCCAAGAAGGCCGGCAAGCTGGCCAACCTGGAGAAGCTGCTCGCCGAGCACGCGCTGCCCCCGTCGACGATCGGGCTCGGCCACACCCGGTGGGCCACGCACGGCGGCCCCACCGACCGCAACGCCCACCCGCACGTCTCCGCGGACGGCAAGGTCGCGGTCATCCACAACGGGATCATCGAGAACTTCGCCGCCCTCCGTGCGGAGTGCGAGGCCGCCGGCGTCGAGTTCAGCTCCGAGACCGACACCGAGGTCGCCGCGCACCTGCTCGCGCGTGCCTACGCGCAGACCCCGGACGGGCCGGGCCGGCTGGCCGAGGCGATGCGCGCCGTCAGCCGCCGCCTGGAGGGTGCCTTCACCCTCGTCGCCTCGCACGCCGACGAGCCGGACACCCTCGTCGCCTCCCGCCGCAACAGCCCGCTGGTGGTCGGCGTCGGTGACGGCGAGTACTTCCTCGGCTCCGACGTCGCCGCCTTCATCGCGCACACCCGCGAGGCGCGCGAGCTCGGCCAGGACCAGGTCGTCGAGATCGACCGGGCCCGCGGGCTGACGGTCACCGACTTCGCCGGCAGCGTCGTCGAGCCGGTGGCCTACACCGTCGACTGGGACGCCGCGGCCGCCGAGAAGGGCGGCCACGACTGGTTCATGCTCAAGGAGATCGCCGAGCAGCCGCAGGCGGTCGCCGACACCCTGCTCGGCCGGATCGGCGACGACGGCGCGCTGATGCTCGACGAGGTCCGGCTGTCCGACCAGGACCTGCGCGACATCGACAAGATCTTCGTCGTCTCGTGCGGCACCTCGTACCACGCCGGCCTGATCGCGAAGTACGCCATCGAGCACTGGACCCGGATCCCGGTCGAGGTCGAGGTGGCCAGCGAGTTCCGCTACCGCGACCCGGTGCTGGACCGCTCCACGCTCGTCGTCGTCATCAGCCAGTCCGGCGAGACCATGGACACCCTGATGGCGCTGCGGCACGCCAAGGACCAGAAGGCCCGCGTGCTGGCCATCTGCAACGTCAACGGCTCGACCATCCCGCGCGAGTCCGACGCCGTCCTGTACACCCACGCCGGGCCGGAGGTCGCGGTCGCCTCGACCAAGAGCTTCCTGGCCCAGATCGTGGCCTGCTACCTCGTCGGGCTCATCCTCGCCCAGGTGCGCGGCGTGAAGTACGCCGACGAGATCGCCGCCATCGTCGAGGACCTGCGCCGGCTGCCGGACGCCGTGGCCGAGGTGCTGCTGCAGATGGAGCCGGTGCGCGAGCTCGGCCGCTCGCTGGCCGGCGCCAACACGATCCTGTTCCTGGGCCGGCACGTCGCCTACCCGGTGGCGCTCGAGGGCGCGCTCAAGCTCAAGGAGCTGGCCTACATCCACGCCGAGGGCTTCGCCGCGGGCGAGCTCAAGCACGGGCCGATCGCGCTGATCGACGAGGGGACACCGGTCGTCGTCGTCGTCCCGTCGCCGCGCAGCCGGGAGTCGGTGCACGGCAAGGTGGTCTCCAACATCCAGGAGGTCCGGGCCCGCGGGGCGCGCACCATCGTGATCGCCGAGGAGGGCGACGAGGACGTCGTCCCGTACGCCGACCACGTGATCCGGGTGCCGCGGACGCCGACGCTGATGGCCCCGGTGGTCACCACCGTGCCGCTGCAGGTGCTGGCCTGCGAGATCGCCGACACCCGCGGCTACGACGTCGACCAGCCGCGCAACCTGGCGAAGTCGGTCACCGTCGAGTGACGGCGGCCTGAGCCTCGCCCGAGCGCCGGCGGCGCCCGGGACCTCAGCGACGGCACCGTCGAGGCAGGACGGCGGTCGGGGGTGACGGGACGGGTCCGAGCGGGGAGCATGACCTCCACGCCGCCGTCCGGTCGCCCGTTCGATCCGGCAGGACCCGGTCGAGGGAACACGCGCTGCCCGGCCGGCCTGGCCACTCGGACCAGCTCAGCCGCCGACGACGGGACCGCGGATGAGCACCGTGCACGGCCACGAGAGCCCGGCGGACGAGTTCCGTCGCGTCACATCGGTCGATGGCACCTCCCTCGTCGTGGAGCGGGTCACCAGGGGACCGGCGGTGGTGGTGATGGTCCCGGGCGGACCGAACGGCCGGCGGGTGTGGGCCGCCGTTGCGCACGGCTCGACGGGACCCATTCCTGCTGGCTGATGGACCGACGCGGCAAGGGCGACTCCGGTGACACCGCCCCCTACAGCCTGGAGCGTGAGTACGAGGACGTCACGGCCGTGGCCGGCTCCTTCGACGAACCGGTCCTCGTCGCCGGTCACTCCTCCGGGGCGGTCTGCGTCCTCGGCGCGGCGACCCGTGGTGCCCGGCTGACCGGCCTGGTCCTCTACGAACCGCCCTGGCCGCACGCCGGCTGGCACCCGACCGCCGAGGGCGCCGACGAGATGGACGAGTTCATCGCTGCCGGCCGACCGGAACGCGCGCTGGAGTTCGGTCTGCGGGAACTCGTCGGGATGCCTGCGGCGGCCGTGGCGGCGATGCGGGGCGGCCCCGGATGGGCCGACCGGGTCGCGCTGGTCCACACCTGGCCCCGGGAGGTCAGGGAGATCACCCGGCTACCGGCCGACCTGGCGCCGCTGCGCTGGATCGCCGCCCCGGTGCTGCTCCTCGACGGCGAGAGGAGCCCGGCACACCACCGACAGGCCACATCCGGTATCGCAGCGGCTCTGCCGAACGCGACCGTGTGACCGAGCTGCCCGGCCAACACCACGCTGCCCTGCAGATGGCGCCACAGCTCGTGGCGGACGCCATCCGGGCCTTCCGGCCCCCGTCCCGGCCTGAGCGGTCCGCCGGCCGGCCGGACGGTCCGTCCACCACCCTGCACGGCCGGACGGGCGGGACGGCGGGGTGCGCGGCGGCACGGCAGACTGATCGTCGTGATCATCGGCGTGGGGATCGACGTGGTGCCGGTGGACCGCTTCGCCGAGTCGCTGACCCGCACCCCCGGGCTGCGCGACCGGCTGTTCACCGCCGCCGAGCAGAGCACGCCGTCTGGCACGCCCCGCAGCGGGGAGTCGCTGGCCGCCCGGTTCGCCGCCAAGGAGGCCGTGGCCAAGGCACTCGGCGCCCCCGGCGACCTGCAGTGGCACGACGCCGAGGTGTGCGTCGGCGACCGCGGCCGACCGCACCTGGAGGTCCGGGGCACGGTCGCCGGCCGCGCCGCGATGCTCGGCGTCACCTCGTGGCACGTGTCGCTGAGTCACGACGGCGGGATCGCCTCCGCGGTGGTCGTCGCCGAGGGCGTGCCGCGGGGCGCCGAGGCGTGATCCCGCTCTTCACCGCCGGGGAGGTCCGCGACGCCGAGGCGCCGCTGCTGGCCGCGACCCGCGAGGGCGAGCTCATGCAGCGGGCCGCGACGGGCCTGGCCACGGTCTGCCTGCGGCTGCTCGGCCGAGCACACGGCGTGCGGGTCACCGCCTTGGTCGGTGCGGGCAACAACGGTGGCGACGCCCTGTTCGCCGGCGCGCAGCTGGCCCGGCGCGGCGCCCGGGTGACCGCCGTCCTCCTGGACGCCGAGCGCGCGCACGCCGCAGGCCTGGCGGCCCTGCGCGCCGCCGGCGGCCGGGTCACCGCGCCGGGCGCGCCGACCGGGCTGGACCGCGCCGACCTCGTCCTGGACGGGATCGTCGGCATCGGCGGCACCGGTGGCCTGCGCCCGGCGGCCGCGGCGCTGGTAGAGCGGGCCGCGACCGGCCCGGGCCTGATGGTCGCCGTGGACGTGCCGAGCGGCGTGGACGCGAGCACGGGCGCGGTCCCCGGCGCGGCGTTCCCGGCCCAGCACACGGTCACCTTCGGCGCGGTCAAGGCCGGCCTGGTGGTGGGGGAGGGCCGCGGGTACGCCGGCGCCGTCCACCTCGTCGACATCGGGCTGGACCTGCCGGCCGCCTCGGTGCACCGGCTGACCGACGCCGACGCCGCGGCCCGCATCCGGCCGCCGCACGCGGGCGACGACAAGTACACGCAGGGCGTCGTCGGTGTCGTGGCGGGCTCCGCCACCTACCCGGGGGCCGCCGTCCTCTGCACGGGGGCGGCGCTGCGCACCCGACCGGGGCTGGTCCGCTACGCCGGGACGGCGGCCGACGGCGTGCGGGCCGCCTGGCCGGAGACGATCGTGACCGCGGGCCGGCCGAGCGACGCCGGCCGGGTGCAGGCATGGGTGGTCGGCCCCGGCATGGGCACCGACGACGACGCCCGCAGCGTGCTGGCCGAGGTGCTGGCCACCGACCTGCCGGTGCTGGTGGACGCCGACGCGCTGACGATGGCGGCGCAGGACCCCGCCCTGGTGCGCGACCGGACCGCGCCGACCGTGCTCACCCCGCACGACCGGGAGTTCGCGCGGTTCGGTCAGGAGGTCGGGGACGACCGGATCACCGCGGCCCGCCGCCTGGCCGCCGACCTGGGTGCCGTCGTCCTGCTCAAGGGCGACGCCACCGTGGTCGCCGGCCCCGACGGCACCGCCTACGTCAACGGCACCGGCACCCCCTGGCTGGCGACGGCCGGCACCGGCGACGTCCTCTCCGGCATCGGCGGGGCGTTGCTGGCCACCGGGCTGCCGGCCGTGGAGGCGGCCGCGGTCGCCGCGCACGTGCACGGGCGGGCGGGGCAGGTGGCGGCCGAGGGCGGGCCGCTGATCGCCGGCGACCTGGTGCGCCGGCTGCCTGCGACGCTGGCCCGCCTGCACGGGGAGCCGGCCGCCGGCCTGGGAGACTCGACGGCGTGACCGAGCTCGCGAGGTCACGCGGAGGCACAGCACGATCCGGCACGTCTCCGACGAGCGCACGCGAGGAGGGGACGTGACGAACCGAGCCCGCGCGGAGGTGGTGGTCGATCTCGACGCCATCGCCGCCAACACCGCCGCGCTGCGCGAGCGCGTCGGCCGGCCGCTGATGGCCGTGGTCAAGGCCGACGGCTACGGGCACGGCATGGTGCCGGCCGCCCGGGCCGCGCTGGCGGGGGGCGCCGACGCGCTGGGGGTCGCGGTCCTGGAGGAGGCGCTGGCGCTGCGCGCGGCCGGCGTCACCGCTCCGGTGCTCGCCTGGCTGCACACGCCGGGCACCGACTACGCCGCCGCGCTCACCGCCGACGTCGAGCTGTCGGTCAACGCGGAGTGGGGCCTGGCCGAGGTGGTCGCGGCGGCCCGTGCCACCGGCCGCACCGCCCAGCTCCACCTGTTCGCCGACACCGGGCTGTCCCGCGAGGGGGCCACCGAGGCCGACTGGCCCGGCCTCGTCGCCGCGGCGGCCCGCGCTCAGGCCGACGGCGAGGTCGAGGTGGTCGGGCTGTGGAGCCACATGGCCTACGCCGACGCCCCCACGCACCCGACCATCGGCGCGCAGGTCCGCGTGTTCGAGGAGGCGGTCGCGATCGGGCGGGCGGCCGGGCTGACCGACGCCCGGCTGCACCTGGCCAACTCCGCGGCCACCGTCGCGCTGCCCGAGACCTGGTACGACATGGTCCGGCCGGGCGTCGCGATCTACGGCCTCGACCCGCTCGGCGGGGACCCCGCGGTCCACGGGCTGCGCCCGGCGATGACGGTGCGGGCGTCGGTCGCGCTGACCAAGCGGGTGCCGGCCGGCGTCGGCGTCTCCTACGGGCACACCTACTTCCCGGAGGCCGAGACCACGCTCGTCCTCGTGCCGGTCGGCTACGCCGACGGCGTGCCGCGGGCGGCCGGGAACCGCGCCCCCGTCCTCGCCGCCGGGGCGCAGTGGACGATCGCCGGCCGGGTCTGCATGGACCAGTTCGTGCTCGACGTGGGCGACGCCGAGGTGCGGGCCGGCGACGAGGTCCTGCTGTGGGGGCCGGGGGACCGGGGCGAGCCGACGGCGCAGCAGTGGGCCGACGCCGTCGACACCATCCACTACGAGCTGGTCACCCGGATCGGGGGCCGCTTCGTCCGCCGGCACGTCGGCTCGGCGGGGGCGGTCTGATGGCGGCCCGCAAGCCCGCCAAGCGCACCGGGCACCACCACCGGGTCGGGATCGTCGGCGCCGTCCTCGGCCTGGCCGCCGCGGGTACCGCGGTCGGCGTCGCGGTCAGCCGGGCCGCGGCCCGCCGGGTGGGGGCCGAGCGGCTGGGGTCGGCGGCCGGGCTGCCGGCCGGGGCCTCGGACGCCGAGCTGCGCGAGGACGACCCGCTGGGCGCCGCGGCCCGGCCGGCCGACCGGACGGCGCTGGTGCTGGCCGACGACGGCGTGCTGCTCGACGTGGAGGAGGTCGGCCCGGCCGACGCGCCGCTGACCGTCGTCTTCGTGCACGGCTACACGATCTCGATGGCGTCGTGGACCTTCCAGCGGCGGGCGCTGGGCGCGGAGCTCGCCACGGCCAACGGCTCGCGCCCCACGGCCCGGCTGGTCTTCTACGACCAGCGCGGCCACGGCGCCTCCGGCCGCGGGCCTGCCGAGCACTCGACGATGGAGCAGCTGGGCCGCGACCTGGCGCGGGTCGTCGAGTCGCGGGCGCCGCGCGGGCCGGTGGTGCTCGTCGGCCACTCGATGGGCGGGATGACGGTCATGGCGCTGGCGGCGCTGCGGCCGGAGCTGTTCGGCACGAAGATCGTCGGCGCCGCGCTGCTGAGCACGTCCAGCGGCAACCTCGCCGACCTCGACTTCGGCATGCCGGAGCTGCTCACCCGGGTCCGGGCGGCGCTCTTCCCGGTCGCGGCGTTCACGATGCGCCGGAGGCCGGCGTTCGCCGAGCGCACCCGCCGGCTGGCCGCCGACCTGATCTCGCACGTCACGTGGTCGCTGTCGTTCGCCTCCGCCGACGTCGACCCCGCCCTGGGCCGCTACGTCGACTCGATGATCGCCGGCACGCCGGTCGAGGTGATCGCGGAGTTCTACCCGGCGCTGGCCGGCATGGACCACACGGCCGCACTCGAGCCGCTGCGCGCGGTGCCGACCCTGGTGCTCACCGGCGACCGGGACACCCTCATCCCGGGCGAGCACAGCGAGGCGATCGTGGAGCGGCTGCCCGACAGCGAGTACGTCGTCGTCCCCGACGCCGGGCACATGGTGCTGCTCGAGCAGCCCGATGTGGTCACCGCGGCGATCTCGGGGCTGCTGCGCCGGGTGGTCGCCGAGCTGCCGGCCGCCGCCGGCCGCTGATCAGAGTCCGCCGTAGGGCGTCCACGTGCCGCCGGGGTTGGCCGGCCCGCCGGGCGCGTACCACCCGGTGTGGGCGTTCTGGTGCCGGTCGAGCCGTCCGTCGGGTGGGGCGGCGGGTGCGGGCGCGAACCGGCGGCGCAGCCCGGTGCCGGTCGGCTCGGTCGCGGCGGCCGGCCGCTCGAAGACCCGCTCGCGCAGCCCGGCGTCGGTCATGGCCTGTCGCCCGCCCAGCGCCACCTCGCCGGCGGGACCACGGCCGGCCAGCACCGCCGCGGCCTCGGCGAGCACCCGCCTGCCCGCCGGGGTGGGGGCGGCTGCCGCCGCCGGGTGCAGCAGCCGGGCGACGGCGGCCCGGCGGAGCAGGCCGGCCTCGGTGAGCCGCGCGCCGACGGCGGTCAGCCGGTCGTCGCCCGTGGCACGCCACTGGATCGTGTCGGCCGAGCGGTGTCCGTGCGTCCCCACCGCGTCGAGCACCGCCGCCTCCACCGGGTGCCGGCGGGTGGGCCGGACGGCGGCCAGCAGCCCCGGCGAGGGGGCGCGGACCCGGCCGGCCAGCACCAGGGCGACCAGCGCGGTGTCCACCACCCGCGCCGGGCCGCCGGAGAGGTACGCGACCTCGTACAGGTCGAGCTCGCTCGCGGAGCGGGGCCCGGTCATGGCCGTCCACCTCCCGGTGCAGCGGTCGTCGGGGGAACGGTCCCACCGGGCGGCCCGGGCGGGGAAGGGCCGCTCCGTGGGCGGCTCGTAGGGTGGCCCCCGTGGCCGCCCCCCGACCGCCCCGGTTCGACGCCGCCGCCGAGGAGGTCGCCCGCGTCGCCGCCGCTGCGCCCGACTGGCCGGCGCTGGCCGCGGCCGCGCGCCCCTGCGTCGCCTGCCCCGAGCTGGCCGCGAGCCGGCAGCACGTGGTCGTCGGGGACGTGCCGGCGGCCGGCCGGCCCCGGTTCGCGCTCGTGGGCGAGGCCCCCGGGGCGACCGAGGACGAGACGGGGCGGCCGTTCGTCGGGCGGTCGGGCGCGCTGCTCGACCAGCTGCTCGCCGAGGCCGGCCTCGACCGCGGTGCGGCCGCCGTCCTCAACGTGGTGAAGTGCCGCCCGCCGGGCAACCGGACGCCGAAGGCCCCGGAGGTGGCCCGGTGCAGCGGCTGGCTGCGCCGCCAGCTGGAGCTGCTCGACCCGCCGGTGGTGGTCGCCCTCGGCCTGTCGTCGGCGAAGTGGTTCCTCGGCCCCCGGACGGTGCTGGCCGCGGTCCGCGGGCGCCCGCACGAGGTGGACCGCCGCGCCGTCTGGGCGACGTACCACCCGTCGGCGGCGATCCGGTTCGGCCCCAACGGCGCGCCGCGGGCGGGCCTGCTGGCCGACCTCACCGCGGTCGCGGAGAGCCTGGCGTGAGGCGGGAGCACCTGCTGCCCTCCCCGGAGGACACCCGGGCGCTGGGCGCGGCACTCGCCGAGCTGGTGCGCCCGGGCGACCTGGTGGTGGTGGTCGGGCCGCTCGGCGCGGGCAAGACCGCGTTCACCCAGGGCGTCGGCGCGGCCCTCGGCGTCCGGGAGCCGGTGACCTCGCCGACGTTCGTCATCGCCCGCGTGCACCGGGGCGGCCGGCTGCCGCTGGTGCACGTCGACGCCTACCGGCTGGGCAGCGTGGCCGACGTCGACGACCTGGACCTGGACGTGACCGTCTCCGACTCCGTCACCGTCGTCGAGTGGGGGCAGGGGCTGGTCGAGCAACTGGCCGACGAGCACCTCGAGGTCCGGCTGGACCGCCGCGACGACGACGTCCGGACGGCGCTGCTCGTGCCGCACGGCCCGAGCTGGGAGCAGCGCCTGGACGGCGCTGCGTAACCTCGTCGGTCGTGCTCGTCCTCGCTCTCGACACCGCCACCCCGACGCTGGTCGCCGGCCTGGCGCGCCGGTCGCCGGAGGGTGCGGTCGAGGTGCTCGCCGAGCGGGCGGTGCCCTCGGGGAACCGGCACGCCGAGCTGCTGACCATCGCGGTCGCCGAGGTGCTCGCCGAGGCCGGGACCACGGTCGCCGCGCTCGACGCGGTCGTCACCGGGCTGGGCCCGGGACCCTTCACCGGGCTGCGGGTCGGCGTGGTGACCGCGGCGGCGCTGGCCGACGCCCGCGGCGTCCCGGCCCTCGGCGTCTGCTCGCTGGACGCCGTCGGCTCCGGTGCCCGCACGGTGGTCACCGACGCCCGGCGCAAGGAGGTCTACTGGGCCGCCTACGGCGCCGACGGCGTGCGCACGGGCGGCCCCGGGGTGGCGCGGCCGGAGGAGCTGACCGCCGAGGGCCCGGTGGTCGGCGACCCGCGCTTCGCCGAGCGGCTCGGCGTCGAGGTCGCCCCGGCCGAGGTGACGACGGCGGGGCTGCTGCGCGCGGCCGCAGCCCAGCTGGCCGACCCGTCGTCCGCCGGCCCGCTGGTGCCGCTGTACCTGCGCCGCCCGGACGCCGTCCCGCCGACGTCGTTCAAGCCGGTGACGACGACGTGAGCGAGGGACTGCGGCCGATGCGGCTGACCGACCTGACCGCCGTCCTGGCGCTGGAGGAGGAGCTGTTCGCCCCGGACACCTGGACGGCGGCGATGTACCGCGACGAGCTGGCCCGCACCGACACCCGGCACTACCTCGTCGCCGAGGACGACGGCCGGGTCGTCGGCTACGCGGGCCTGATCGCCTACGACGACGAGGCGCACGTGGCCACCATCGGGGTGGCGACCGACCGGCAGGGCGAGGGGATCGGCGCCCGGCTGCTCGACGCGCTGCTGGCCGAGGCCGACCGGCGGGGGAGCCCGGTGGTGCTGCTGGAGGTGCGCGCCGACAACGAGGTGGCCCAGGGGCTCTACCGGCGCCGCGGGTTCGCCGAGATCGGCCGGCGGCGCGGCTACTACCAGCCCAGCGGCGCGGACGCCGTGGTGATGAAGCGGGAGAGGGTGCGTGGCTGACCAGCCGTTGGTCCTGGGGTTCGAGACCTCGTGCGACGAGACCGGCGTCGGGCTGGTCCGTGGGCAGACGCTGCTGTCGGACGCGCTGGCCACCTCCGTGGCCGAGCACGAGCGGTTCGGCGGCGTCGTCCCGGAGATCGCCTCCCGGGCGCACCTGGAGGCGATGGTGCCGACCGTGCACCGCGCGCTGGCCGAGGCAGGCGTGCGGGCCTCCGACGTCGACGCGGTGGCGGTGACCGCCGGTCCGGGGCTGACCGGCGCGCTGCTGGTCGGGCTGGCCGCGGCCAAGGCCTACGCGCTGGCCCTCGGCGTCCCGCTGTACGGGGTCAACCACCTGGCCGCTCACGTCGCCGTCGACGAGCTGCAGCACGGCCGGCTGGCCGAGCCGTCGCTGGCGCTGCTGGTCTCCGGCGGGCACAGCTCGCTGCTGCTCGTCCCCGACCTCGCCCGCGAAGTGCAGTCGCTCGGCCGCACCATCGACGACGCCGCGGGGGAGGCCTTCGACAAGGTCGCCCGCGTGCTGGGCATGCCGTTCCCCGGCGGCCCGCCCATCGACCGGGCCGCCCGCGACGGCGACACGCACGCCATCGACTTCCCGCGCGGGCTGACCGGTCCGCGGGACGCGCCCTACGACTTCTCGTTCTCCGGCCTGAAGACCGCCGTCGCCCGCTGGGTGGAGGTCCGGGAGCGGGCGGGGGAGCCGGTCCCGGTGGCCGACGTCGCGGCCTCGTTCCAGGAGGCGGTCGCGGACGTGCTGACGAGGAAGGCCGTCCGCGCCTGCCAGGACTCCGGCGTCGACCACCTGGTGCTCGGCGGCGGGGTGGCGGCCAACTCGCGGCTGCGCGCGCTCGCGGAGGAGCGCTGCGCGGAGGCCGGCATCGTGCTCCGGGTGCCCAGCCCGCGGCTGTGCACGGACAACGGCGCGATGGTCGCCGCGCTCGGCTCGCGGCTGGTGGAGGCGGGCGTGCCGCCGTCCGCCCCGGACGTCGGCGCCGACAGCTCCCTGCCGATCGACGTCGTCACCCGGTAGGGGCCGAAGTGGCCACTTCGGCCCTCAGGTGAGGTCGCAGACGAGGGCGGTCGGGGCACCGGCGACCCGGGTGACGACGACGACCGCCGACCCCGCACCGGGTCCGCGCAGCTGCCGCACCAGCGCCTCCGGCTCGATCGGCGAGCCGCGCTTCTTCACCACCACCCGGCCGACACCCCGGGTCCGCAGGAGCGCCTTGAGCTTCTTCAGGTTGAACGGCAGCACCTCGTCGACCCGGTACGAGGAGACCCAGGCGGAGCCGGCCGGCGCGTCCGAGGTCAGGTAGGCGATCGTCGGGTCGACCAGCGTGGCGTCGAGCTCGGCGGCGACCACCGACACCAGCCCCGACCGGATCACCGCGGGATCCGGCTCGTGCAGCCAGCCGCGGACCGGGCCGGCCGGAGCGGGTCCGGGGTCGGCGTCCGCCGTCAGCTCCAGCACCTCGTCGCCCCGCACCAGCGACGCCCGCCGCCAGGCCGTCGAGCGGCCGCGCCCCCACAGCAGCGCCTCGACGATCGAGCCCCCGGCCGACACCCACTCCGCCTCGACCCCGGTGGGCACCCGGTCGTGGTCCAGGCCGGGCGCCACCTTGACGACGGCGTGCGGCGCCCGGTCGAGCAGCGCGGCCACCGTCGACCAGGGCGGGGACCAGCGGTCGGGGTCCAGGAGGCGCCGTCCGCCGGCCCTGCGTGCGGGGTCGAGGACGGCGCCGGCGCACCCGGCCACCTCGCCACCGCGGGCGGCGTCGACCAGCTCGACGGCGTCGCCCGCGACCACCCACACCTGGTCGGACAGCCCCAGCACCTCGGCGTTGGCGGCGGTGAGCTCGCGGGCCAGCGGGTCCAGGTCTACGGCGAGCACGCGGGCGCCGGCCCGCGCGAGCGCCACCGTGTCGGTGCCCGACGCGCAGCCGAGGTCGGCCACGCTGTCGACGCCCCACCCGTCTGCGGTGTCCGCCAGCAGCCGGCGTGCCCGCCGGGCAGCCAGCGCGGGGCGGCCGGCCTGCTCCAGGGTGTCCGCGGTGAGGAACAGGACGTCGGCGTCGGCGCCGAAGGCCGGCCGCGCCCGCGCCCGCAGCCGGGCCAGCTCCCAGGCCGGGCCGGCGTGCTCGGGGCCCACCTCCGCGCGCAGCCGGGCCAGGCCGGTCAGCAGGTCGCTGCCCTCGGCCAGCAGGACGGCGGCCCGGGCGGCGGCCGCGGCCCCCTCGGGGGTGCGCAACCAGCGGAGCTGGGCCAGCGCGTCGTCGGGCACGGGGACAGACTGGCGCACGGCTCGGTCCCCGCTCGGGGGACCCCGGTTGAGCGGCTGGCACTCTCGTGGGTAGAGTGCCAAATCGACACGGGCAGGTGCCTGACCCCCGCGACGGCAGGCCCGGATCCCGTGCCACAGCATCAGCTCCACCCGACCCAGCCGATCGACACCGAAGGGGGCGTCACCGACGTGACGACCGCTACCAAGGTCACCATCAAGCCGCTGGAGGACCGCGTCGTGGTCCAGGCCAACGAGGCCGAGACCACCACCGCCTCCGGCCTGGTCATCCCGGACACCGCCAAGGAGAAGCCGCAGGAGGGCACGGTCGTGGCCGTGGGCCCCGGCCGCGTCGACGACAACGGCAACCGCGTCCCGCTCGACGTCCAGGTCGGCGACGTGGTCATCTACTCCAAGTACGGCGGCACCGAGGTCAAGTACGCCGGCGAGGAGTACCTCGTGCTCTCCGCCCGCGACCTGCTCGCCGTCGTGGAGAAGTGACCTCTCCGCCTCCCTGAGCTGAACAGCTCCGCCTCGACCGCCCCGGCGACCCGATTTCACCGGGTCCCGGGGCGGTCGTCGTCTGACCCCGCACCCTGATCGGAAGGGCCCCATGGCCAAGATCATCAAGTTCAACGAGGACGCCCGCCGCGCGCTCGAGCGCGGTGTGGACAAGCTGGCCGACGCGGTCAAGGTCACCCTCGGCCCGCGTGGGCGCAACGTCGTCCTCGACAAGAAGTTCGGCGCTCCCACCATCACCAACGACGGCGTCACCATCGCCCGCGAGGTGGAGCTCGACGACCCGTTCGAGAACCTCGGCGCCCAGCTGGCCAAGAACGTCGCCACCAAGACCAACGACGTCGCCGGCGACGGCACCACCACCGCGACCGTCCTGGCCCAGGCGCTGGTGCACGAGGGCATGCGCAACGTCGCGGCCGGCGCCAGCCCGACGGCCCTCGGCGCCGGCATGCGCGCCGCCGCCGACGCCGTCTCCGCGGCGCTCGACGAGGTCGCCATCCCGGTCTCCGACCAGCAGTCCATCGCCGAGGTCGCGACGATCTCCGCGCAGGACGCCGAGGTCGGTCAGCTGATCGGCGAGGCGATGGAGAAGGTCGGCAAGGACGGCGTCATCACCGTCGAGGAGAGCAACACCCTCTCCACCGACCTCGAGGTGACCGAGGGCGTGCAGTTCGACAAGGGCTACCTGTCGCCGTACTTCGTCACCGACCAGGAGGCCATGGAGGCCGTCCTCGAGGACGCTCTCGTGCTCCTGGTCAGCGGCAAGGTCAGCGCCCTGGCCGACCTGCTCCCGCTGCTGGAGAAGATCCTCTCCACCGGCAGCCGCCCGCTGCTGATCGTCGCCGAGGACGTCGAGGGTGAGGCGCTGTCGACCCTGGTCGTCAACTCCATCCGCAAGACGATCAAGGTCGTCGCGGTGAAGTCGCCGTACTTCGGCGACCGGCGCAAGGCCTTCATGACCGACCTCGCCGTCGTCACCGGCGGCCAGGTGGTCAGCGAGGACGTCGGCCTGAAGCTCGACCAGGTCGGCCTCGAGGTCCTGGGCACCGCCCGGCGGGTCACCGTCGACAAGGACAACACCACGATCGTCGACGGCGGCGGCACCTCCGAGGGCATCGGCGACCGCGTGGCCCAGATCCGCCGCGAGATCGACGCGACCGACTCCGACTGGGACCGCGAGAAGCTGCAGGAGCGGCTGGCCAAGCTGGCCGGCGGCATCGGCGTCATCCGCGTCGGGGCGGCCACCGAGGTCGAGATGAAGGAGAAGAAGCACCGGATCGAGGACGCCATCGCCGCCACCCGCGCCGCGGTGGAGGAGGGCGTCGTCCCCGGTGGCGGCTCGGCGCTGGTGCACGCGGCCACCGCGATCGACGCCCTGGACCTCACCGGTGACGAGCTGACCGGGGCCCAGGTCGTCCGGCGGGCGCTGGACGCCCCGCTGGCCCGCATCGCCGGCAACGCCGGCTTCGAGGGCCAGGTCGTGGTGAGCAAGGTCCGCGACGCCGGGAAGGGCTCCGGCTTCAACGCCGCCACCGGCGAGTACGGCGACCTGGCCGCCCAGGGCGTCATCGACCCGGTCAAGGTCACCAAGGCCGCGCTCGGCAACGCCGTCTCGATCGCCGCGATGGTGCTCACCACCGACTCCGCCGTCGTCGAGGCTCCTGAGGAGGAGCACGACCACGCCGGCGCCGGGCACCACACGCACGGCCACTCGCACGGCCACGGGCACAGCCACTGAGCTGAGCGCGACCGGTGTTGATCATCGGCACGTGGCGGCGCGCTCCGCCGCGTCGCGCGACCACGTGCCGATGATCAACACCTGAGGCGGCGTCGACGCAGACACGAGAGAGGGCCGGTCCAGCAGTCGCTGGACCGGCCCTCTCGGCGTCTCTGGTGGGCGTCAGACCCCCGCGGCGACGGCGGCGGGCTCCGCGGCGATCAGCCGGGCCCGCTCCTCCTCGCTCATCCCGCCCCACACCCCGTAGGGCTCGCGGACCGACAGCGCGTGCTTGAGGCAGGCGTCGATGACGGGGCAGCGGGCGCACACGGCCTTGGCGGCCGCCTGACGACGGGCCCGGGCGGGACCGCGCTCACCGTCGGGGTGGAAGAACAGCGCCGTGCTCTCGCCACGGCAGGATCCGTGCAGCTGCCAGTCCCAGACTTCGGCAACGGGCGTGGGCAGGCGGCGGATGTCGGCCATTCGTCCTCCTCGGCTCGGTGCGAGCCGGAGGGGGCGGTCCGGCTGCAAGGGGCCGGTGCCCGAGGCCTCCGCGGGTCAAACACACCGTGACCCCGCATTTTCTCGGATGTCGTCTCCCCCCGCTGGGTGAGAGCGGCTGTCCACACCACCTGTAGTCGATCAAGGTGACTGCAGGGCGTGCCGACCTCCGGCGTGGGACACCCGCCAGAGCCCGGCACAGCCACGGCGACGGCGGGGGACCCCGGGCAGGGGATCGACCGCCCGAGCGACACCCGGCCGGGGGATCCGGGCGGTGGCACCCGACCGGCAACGAGCGGTCGGGAGAGCGAGGAGCAGGCGTGATCGACGACAGGATGCGGGGTCCCGGACACGGGACGACGACCGTGTGGGTCTACGACGAGCGGCGTCGGGTCCGCGACGACATCGCGGGCCGGCTGGTGGCGCTGCCGTTCGTCGGCCGCGTGGAGGTCGTCGGCGACGCCGCGGCCCTCATGTCCCGGCTGGCCACGCGGATGCCCGACGTGCTCCTCATCGGCACCCAGCGGGCCATGGACTCCGGGCTGACGGTCGCCACCCAGGCGCTGCGGGCCCACCCCCGGCTGCCCGTCCTGGTGCTCGGTGCGCCCGACGACGCCGAGACCGTCCGCGCGGCGGTCTCCGTCGGTGCCCGCGGGTACCTGCGGTGGGACGCCAGCGCCCTGGAGATGGGTCTGGGCCTGTCCCGCGTCGGCCTGCGCGTCGACGGCCGGGGTCCCGCGCCGGCGATCCCGCACCAGCCGGTGCCGCTGGCCTCGGTCGGCGCCTCCGCCTCGGCGGGCATGGTGCCGTCCTGGAACGGCGCCACCGCGCTGGCCGGAGCCGCCCCGACGACGGTGCGCTCGACGGTCCGCGAGGCCGCTCAGGTCAGCCTGTCGATGCGGGAGATGCAGGTGCTCACCGGCATGAGCCAGGGCAAGAGCAACGCCCAGATCGGCCGGGAGCTCTACCTGTCCGAGGACACCATCAAGACCCACGCCCGCCGGCTGTTCCGCAAGCTCGGGGCCAAGGACCGCGCCGAGGCGGTGGCCACCGGCTTCCGCCGCGGCATGATGTCGTAGCGCCACGACGGTCGTAGCGCCACGACGACGAGGGCCCTCTCCCGGTCACCGGGAGGGGGCCCTCAACCTGTTCCGGCCCCGCTGCAGGGGCCCGCCCCGAGCGTGCGAGGGGCGGGGGCAGCGGGGCCCCTCTCCTCAGTCCTCGCGGGCGTGCTTCCCGCCGCGGCCCTCGCCACCGGGCTCCTCGCGGTCGGCCATCGCGGCGATCCCGTCGGCGTACCCGCTGGCGTAGTCCCAGCTGACGTAGTCGTCGGGGTCGGGGTCGAACGGGGGCTCGTGCCGGCCGGTCTGGCCCTCCTCCAGGAGCTGGCGCAGGTTGGCCTGCATCAGGGCCCAGTCGACGTGGTGCTCCTCGTCGCAGTCGGGGCAGTCGACGACGATGCCCTTGATGCCGGTCGGCTCCAGCAGCGTCCGGAAGACCTCCAGCTCGGCGAGGTCGTCCAGCACGCCGGCCCGTTCCTCCATGGTCAGCGGCGGGGGCCCCGGCTGGTCGGCGGGCCCGAAGTCGGGGCCGGCCGTGTCGTCGAACGGGTTCACGCTGCCTCCTCGCTGGCGCTCGTCGGTGCGTTCACCAGGTTGCTGTGCCTCTGCGCGGGCTCGCCCGCCCGCGCGCGGTCCCCACGGTAGTGGCCTGACGGGGATCACATCGAGCCCCGGACGTCGCCGCCTACGATCGACGTCGGCTCCCCGCGCGCCCAGGAGGGTGCCGGCCGATCCGGAGGGGTGGCGGCATCCATGCAGCCCGACCAGTTCGTCCCCGAGCTGCCGGCGAAGTTCGCGCCGCTCGGCCTGACCTACGACGACGTCCTGCTCATCCCCGGTGAGTCCGACGTCGTCCCGGCCGAGGTGGACACCAGCAGCCAGCTGACCAGGGGCATCCGGCTGGCCGTGCCGCTGGTGTCCAGCGCGATGGACACGGTGACCGAGGCGCGCATGGCGATCGCCATGGCCCGTGTCGGCGGCGTGGGGGTCCTGCACCGCAACCTCGCCGCCGAGGAGCAGGCCGGCCAGGTCGACCTGGTCAAGCGCTCCGAGGCCGGCATGGTCACCAACCCGGTGACCTGCTCGCCGGACAACACCCTCGCCGAGGTGGACGCGCTCTCCGCCCGCTACCGCATCTCCGGCGCGCCCGTGGTCGACGCCGACGGCGTCCTGCTGGGCATCGTCACCAACCGCGACATGCGGTTCGAGACCGACCAGTCGGTGCTGGTCCGCGACGTGATGACGCCGATGCCGCTGATCACTGCCCCGGTCGGCGTGGACGCCGACACCGCCCTGCGGCTGCTGTCGAAGCACAAGGTGGAGAAGTTGCCGCTGGTCGACGACGCGGGCCGGCTGCGCGGGCTGATCACCGTCAAGGACTTCGTCAAGCGCGACCAGTACCCGAACGCGACCAAGGACGCCGACGGCCGGCTGGTCGTCGGCGCCGCGCTCGGCGTGGGCGAGGACGCCTACAAGCGGGCCGGGCTCCTGGTCGACGCCGGGGTCGACGTGCTCGTCGTCGACACCGCGCACGGCCACCAGCGCGCGGTGCTGGAGATGGTCACGCGGGTCAAGGCCGACTTCGGCGTCCAGGTGGTCGGCGGCAACGTCGCCACGCGGGCCGGCGCGCAGGCGCTGGTCGACGCCGGGGCGGACGCGGTGAAGGTCGGTGTCGGCCCGGGCTCGATCTGCACCACGCGGGTGGTCGCCGGTGTCGGCGTCCCCCAGGTCACCGCCATCTACGAGGCGGCGCTGGCGGCGCGGCCGGCCGGCATCCCGGTGATCGCCGACGGCGGCCTGCAGTACTCCGGCGACATCGCCAAGGCCCTGGTCGCCGGCGCGTCCACGGTGATGATCGGCGGCCTGTTCGCCGGCGTCGAGGAGGCCCCCGGCGAGCTGGTCTTCGTCAACGGCAAGCAGTACAAGACCTACCGCGGCATGGGGTCGCTGGGCGCGATGCAGAAGCGCGGCAACCAGTCCTACAGCCGGGACCGCTACTTCGCCGACGACGTCCTCTCCGACGACAAGCTCGTCCCCGAGGGCATCGAGGGTCAGGTGCCCTACCGCGGCCCGCTGGCCGGCGTGGCGCACCAGCTGGTCGGCGGGCTGCGGGCCTCGATGGGCTACGCCGGTGCGTCGACCGTCGAGGACCTGCAGGACCGCGGCCAGCTGACCCGCATCACCTCGGCCGGGCTCGTGGAGAGCCACCCGCACGACATCCAGATGACGGTGGAAGCACCGAACTACAGGGGGCGCTGAGCATGCCCACGCGTGACACCGTCGAGATCGGGCTCAACCGCTTCGCCCGCCGCGGCTACGACCTCGACGAGGTCTCGATCGTGCCGTCCCGGCGCACGCGGGACGTCGACGACGTCTCGACGGCCTGGCAGATCGACGCCTTCCGGTTCGACATCCCCCTGGTGACCAGCCCCTCGGACGCCGTGGTCAGCCCCGCGACCGCGATCGCCGTCGGGCAGGCCGGCGGCCTCGGCGTGCTCAACGCCGAGGGCCTGTGGACCCGCTACGACGACCCGATGCCGGCCTACCGGCAGCTGCGCGAGGCGGCCGGCGAGGTCGCCCCGCCCGTGTCGCTGCTGCAGGAGATCTACTGCGAGCCGGTGAAGCCGGACCTGATCACCGCCCGCATCAAGGAGATGCGCGACGCCGGCGTCACCACCGCGGTGCGCGTCTCGCCGCAGCACACCGTGCAGCTGGCGCCCACGGTGCTGGCGGCCGGGGTGGACCTGCTGGTCATCCAGGGCACGATCGTCTCCGCCGAGCACGTCACCAGCCAGGGGGACGCGCTCAACCTCAAGGAGTTCATCGCCGACCTCGACGTGCCGGTGATCGTCGGCGGCGCGGCCAACTACCAGACCGCGTTGCACCTCATGCGCACCGGCGCGGCCGGCGTGATCGTCGGCGTGGGCGCGGACAGCTTCTCGACCGGCGACGCCGTCATGGGCGTGCGGGTGCCGCTGGCCAGCGCGATCGTCGACGCGGCCGCCGCCCGCCGCGACTACCTGGACGAGACCGGCGGCCGGTACGTGCACGTGATCGCCAACGGCCGGATCGAGACGAGCGGCGCCATCGCCCGAGCGCTGGCCTGCGGCGCGGACGCCGTCCAGCTCGGCGAGCCGCTGCGCACCGCGGCCGAGGCGCCCGGGGGCGGCATCTGGTGGGACTCCGTGGCCGCCCACCCGCGTCTGCCGCGCGGCGGCACGTCCGCGCCGGTGGCCCCGAACGGGTCGCTGGAGCAGGTGCTCCTGGGCCCGGCGGAGACGGCGGACGGCCGCACCAACCTGTTCGGCGCGCTGGCGCGCACCATGGCCAAGACCGGCTACCGCGACCTCAAGGAGTTCCAGCGGGTCGACCTCGTCATCGGCGGGAACGGCGCCGGCTGATGGACTTCCCGACCGTGCTCGTCGTCGACTTCGGCGCCCAGTACGCGCAGCTGATCGCCCGGCGGATCCGCGAGGCCGGCGTGTACTCCGAGATCGTGCCCTCCGACGTCCCGGCCGAGGAGATCGTCGCCCGCAAGCCGGCCGCGATCGTGCTCTCCGGCGGGCCGTCCAGCGTCTACGCCGAGGGTGCCCCGCAGGTCGACCCGACCCTGTTCGAGGCCGGGGTGCCGGCGTTCGGCATCTGCTACGGCTTCCAGGCGATGGCGCAGAGCCTGGGCGGGACGGTCGCGCACACCGGCGACCGCGAGTACGGCGGCACCCCGCTCACGGTCACCACGCAGGCCAGGCTGTTCGGGTCGCTGCCGGTCGAGCAGTCGGTGTGGATGAGCCACGGGGACGCCGTCAGCACCGCCCCGCCCGGCTTCACCGTCACCGCCACCTCCACCGGGGCGCCGGTCGCGGCCTTCGAGGACGTCGACCGCAAGCTGGCCGGGGTCCAGTTCCACCCCGAGGTGCGGCACACCGCGCACGGCCAGACGGTGCTCGAGCACTTCCTCTTCGACATCGCCGGCCTCGAGCCCACCTGGACGATGGCCAACGTCGTCGAGGAGCAGGTCGAGCGGATCCGGGCCCAGGTCGGCGACCGGCGGGCGCTGTGCGCGCTGTCGGGCGGGGTCGACTCCGCCGTCGCCGCCGCGCTCGTGCAGCGGGCCATCGGCGACCGGCTGACCTGCGTCTACGTCGACCACGGCCTCATGCGGGCGGGCGAGACCGAGCAGATCGAGCGGGACTTCGTCGCGGTCACCGGCGCCGACCTGCGCGTGGTCGACGCCCGCGAGCAGTTCCTGTCCGCGCTGGCCGGGGTGAGCGACCCGGAGCAGAAGCGGAAGATCATCGGCCGGGAGTTCATCCGCGTCTTCGAGCAGGCCGCGCTCGACGTCGTCCACGACGCCCAGGCGCACGGCGAGGCCGTCGACTTCCTCGTGCAGGGCACGCTGTACCCCGACGTCGTCGAGTCCGGCGGCGGCACCGGGACGGCGAACATCAAGAGCCACCACAACGTCGGCGGGCTGCCCGAGGACCTGACCTTCACCCTCGTCGAGCCGCTGCGGACCCTGTTCAAGGACGAGGTGCGCGAGGTCGGCCTGCAGCTCGGGCTGCCCGAGTCGCTGGTGTGGCGGCAGCCGTTCCCGGGGCCGGGGCTGGGCATCCGCATCGTCGGCGAGGTCACCCAGGAGCGCCTCGACGTGCTCCGGCAGGCCGACGCGATCGCCCGCGCCGAGCTGACCGCCGCCGGCCTGGACCGCGAGATCTGGCAGTGCCCGGTCGTGCTGCTGGCCGACGTCCGGTCGGTGGGTGTCCAGGGCGACGGGCGGACCTACGGGCACCCGATCGTGCTGCGGCCGGTGTCCAGCGAGGACGCGATGACCGCCGACTGGACCCGGCTGCCCTACGACGTGCTGGCCCGCATCTCCACGCGGATCACCAACGAGGTGCGCGAGGTCAACCGCGTCGTCCTCGACGTCACCAGCAAGCCGCCGGGCACCATCGAGTGGGAGTGAGCCCGGTCTGACCCGGCCTGGGCGGGGCGCCGAGACCTGCGCAGTCGTGGCGATCAGAGGCTGATGGCCCCCGGTTCGCAGGTCTGGATGTCAGTGGGCTGGGCCAGGCTGGCGGCATGGCCTCGATCGCGCTCTTCCACTCCGTCCTCGGCGTCCGCCCGGGGATCACCGACGCCGCCGCCCGGCTGCGGGCCGCCGGGCACGAGGTGCTCGTCGTCGACCAGTACGGCGGCCGGGTGTTCGACGACTACGCGGAGGCCGGCGCGCACGTCGACGCGGTCGGCTTCCCGGCGCTCATGCAGCTGGCACTGGACGCGGTCGGGGAGCTGCCCGACGGCTTCGTCGCGGCCGGGTTCTCCAACGGCGCCGGGATGGCCGAGTACGTCGCCACGCAGCGGCGCTGCGCCGGGGCGCTGCTCGTGTCCGGCGCGCTGCCGGTGGCGGTGCTCGGCGCCGGCGCCTGGCCGGCGGGGGTGCCCGTCCAGCTGCACTACGGCGAGCGGGACCCGCACCGCGTCCAGGAGTGGGTCGACGGCTTCCTCGCCGACGTGCGGAGCAGCGGCGCGGAGGTCGAGTTCGTCGAGCACCCCGTCGCCGGGCACCTGTTCACCGATCCCAGCCTGCCCGGCGAGCACGACGCGGCCGCCACCGAGGTGTTCTGGGAGCGGGCGCTGGCCTTCTGCGCCCGCGTCGCCGGCTGAGGACGCCGGAGGGCCCGGGGAGCGATGTGCTCCCCGGGCCCTCCACCCGTCCGCCCCCGCGGGGCTCAGCCCCTCCGGCGGCGGGCCTTCCGGACCTCGCTGAGCAGCAGGGCCACGCCGGCCCCGATGAGCAGCAGCCACAGCAGGCCACCCTCGGCCACCAGGCCGAACGGGACCACCGCACCGGCCATCAGGACGATGGCCAGGATGCAGAACGCCAGTCCGGGGACCAGGGCGGCGAGGTCGACACCGCGGCGCTGGGGCGGCGGCGGAGCCGGGTCCTCGAGGGCCAGCGGGGCCACGTCCTGCCAGGCCTGCTCCTGCCAGGCGGTGGGCGTCGTCGGGAACTCGCTGTAGTCAGGCACGGGTCACCTCCACGTCGCCGATGCCGGCGTCGATGTCCAGGACGATCTCGGGGTCGTCGTCACCGGTCCAGGCCGCGGAGCCCTGTCCGGGGAACAGGCCGCCGTCGGAGGTCCGGTCGCCGAAGACCTCGATGCTGCCGATGCCGCTGTTCGCCTCGACCCGGACGTCGGCCGAGCGGGGGACCCGGATCTCGACGTCCCCCACGCCGGCGTCGAGCCGGGTGGTGATCGCGCCGTCCAGGTCGCTCAGGTCGATGTCGGAGAGGTCGAGGACCACGTCCCCGACGCCTCCGCTGTACACCGGCCGGACGGCGTCGGCGGTCGTCGGGTGGTACGTGCGGTCACCGACGCCGCCCTCGATGTTCCGCCACGGCTCGGCGGTCACCGCGATGAGCGCGACGGAGAGGAGGGCGCCGAGGGCGATCAGGCCGCCCTTGGCCCGCCGTCCACCGGAGAAGGCCGCGGCCACCAGGCCGAGACCGACCACCAGCAGGGCCGAGCCGAGCACGAACCGCGGGGCGACGGACCAGTCGGTGAACCGGCTGATCAGCACCATCGTCCCGACGACGATCAGCAGCCCGGCCACCGTGATCCCCGGCACCGGGGAGCGCGGGCCGGCCGGCGCCTTGACGCGGCCGGCGCGGGACGCCCCGATGCCGCCGCCCGAGCCGGCCGACATGAAGATCCACAGCAGCAGGTAGACGGGGATGCCCGGGCCGGCGAGGGCCAGGGCGACGAAGCCGACCCGCCACAGCAGCGCGTCGATGCCGGTGTACTCGGCCAGGCCGCCGGAGACGCCGCCGATGACCTTGTCGGTGCCGCTTCGTCGCAGCGGCGGGCGGACCTGCGGGCCGGGCGGGAACGCGTACTCGGCGGCCGGCGGGTCGAGCGGTGGGGGAGCGGGTGGTGCGGGGGGAGGAGGGGGTACGGACGTCATGCCACAGAGCCTGCGACGCGACGGGCGCCTCGGACATCAGGGAACGCCCCCAATCGACCCTGGTCCCCCTTCCAGGGTGGTCACCGGTGTCGAGCCGGGGCCGCGTGGTGCGACGATCGACAGCGTGACGACGACTGCCCTCGTGCCGCAGCGCCCGCCGCTGGCGCGGCCGCGCTCGGGGCGGCTGCTGGCCGGCGTCGCCGCGGGGACGGCGGTCCACCTGCGGCTGGACCCGCTCGTCGTCCGGATCGCCCTCGTCGCCCTCGCGGTGACCGGCATCGGCGTCGTCGTGTACGCGCTGCTGTGGTTCTTCATGCCCGTCGCCGCCGTCGACGCCGAGCCCTCCGCCGCCGCGCCGGGCGAGGAGCCCAGCCGCCGGCAGGCGCTCGGGCTGAGCCTGCTCGGGGTCGGGGCGCTGGTGCTGGTCACCAACATGGCCACCTGGGGCAACAGCGACCTCGTCCTCCCCCTGCTGCTGGTCGGCTCCGGATTGGCGGTCATCTGGCGGCAGCTGGACACCGACCGCACCCTCGCCCAGCCGGGCGTGCCGTGGGTGCTCGCCGGCGGGATCGCGCTCGGCGCGGTCGGCCTGGTGCTGCTGCTGGCCACGACCGGGCAGCTGACCAACGCCCGCAACGGCTTCGCCGCCACGCTGGTGATCCTCGTCGGCGTGACCCTGGCGACGGCGCCGCTGTGGCGCCGGCTGCTCGCCTCCCGGGAGGCCGAGCGCACCGCCCGGGTCCGCTCGGAGGAGCGGGCCGCGGTCGCGGCGCACCTGCACGACTCGGTGCTGCAGACCCTCGCGCTCATCCAGCGGCACGCCGAGGACCCCAAGGCGGTGGCGCGGCTGGCCCGCAGCCAGGAGCGTGAGCTGCGCACCTGGCTCTACGAGCCGGAGAAGGCCGCCGAGGGCACCTGGTCCGCCCTCGTCTCGGGGGTGGTCGCCGACGTGGAGGCGGACCACGCGCTGACCGTGGAGTCCGTGGTCGTCGGCGACGCCCCGGTCGACGAGGCGCTCGCCGCCCTCGGCGCCGCCACCCGGGAGGCGCTGGTCAACGCGGCCAAGCACTCGGGTGCGACGTCGGCCGACCTCTACACCGAGGTCACCCCGCAGCGGGTGGCCGTCTTCGTGCGCGACCGGGGTGCCGGGTTCGACCCGTCGTCCGTGCCGGCCGACCGGCGCGGGCTGCGCGACTCGGTCACCGGCCGGCTGGACCGGGTCGGGGGGTCGGCGACCGTCCGGTCGTCGCCGGGAGAGGGGACCGAGGTGGAGCTGTTCCTGCCCAGGGAGGCGGCGTGACGTCGGCGGCCGCGCCGGCCGGGACGCGCGTCTTCCTCGTCGACGACCACGCGATGGTGCGCTCCGGCGTGCGCGCCGAGCTCGGCGACGCCGTGACGGTGGTCGGCGAGGCCCCCGACGTGTCCACCGCGATCGAGGGCATCCGGACGACGGTGCCTGACGTCGTCCTGCTCGACGTGCACCTGCCCGGCGGCGGCGGGCACGCGGTGCTCGAGGCGCTGCGCGGCGAGCTGCCCTCTGTGCGCTGGCTCGCGCTGTCGGTGTCCGACGCGGCCGAGGACGTGATCGCCGTCATCCGCGCCGGTGCCCGCGGGTACGTCACCAAGACGATCTCCGGACCGGACCTCCGCGACGCGGTGAACCGGGTCGCCGAGGGCGACGTCGTCTTCAGCCCGCGGCTGGCCGGCTTCGTGCTCGACGCGTTCGCCGCGACCTCCTCGTCGGCTCCGGCGGCGCAGGCGGACCCGGCCACCGACCCCGGTCTGGACCTGCTCAGCGCCCGCGAGCGGGAGGTCATGCAGCTCCTGGCCCGCGGCTACACCTACCGCGAGATCGGCTCCCGGCTGTTCATCTCGGTGAAGACGGTCGAGTCGCACGCGTCGAACGTGCTGCGCAAGCTGCAGCTGTCCAACCGCAACGAGCTCACCCGCTGGGCGGCGACCAACCGCCTGCTCTGAGGGGCAGAGATGGCCATCTCTGCCCCTCAGAGGCGCCGAGGGAGGCCCCGCTCGGCCGGCCCTCAGCCGAAGTGGCTCTTGGGGATCACCGCGTGCACGCCGACGGTCCGGTCGACGACCTGCGACACCATGAAGTCCGCGGCCGCCGACAGGTAGGCGTAGGCGACGGCGCGGTCCATGCCGAGGTCGTCCTGCAGGAAGTCCAGCGCGTTGAGCACCGCGCGCCGGCTGGCGGTGTCGAGGTCGCTCACCTGGCCGCCGCGCGACCCGTCGGGGTCGGAGAGCCCGATCGGCACCCAGGCGTCCGGCGTCTCGCCGAACGGGTACCGGTAGGCGACCGACGGTGCGTCGCCCGACCCCGGCTTGCACACCGTCAGCCGGTAGGTGAGCCGGAGCGAACCCTCCAGCGCGGTGAGCGCCACCTCGCCGTTCCCCATCGACATGTGCGGGTCGCCGACGGAGAACAGGGCGCCCGGGGCGACGACGGGCAGGTAGAACGCCGAGCCGACGTTCAGCAGCCGCACGTCGATGTTCCCGCCGCCCACGGTCGGTGGGATGGAGTTCACCAGCGCGTCGTTCAGCGCCGGGGCGTCGGCGACGGTGGCGACCGCCATCAGGCCGGCGAACGGGTCGACCGGCCAGGCCACGCGGCCCCGGCTGCCGACGGGGAGGTGCGCCCGGGCGCCGTCCCGGCCGTCCTCCAGCGGCGTGAAGGTGGACACGTTGTTGTAGCGCAGGGGGTCGCGGGTGCTGCGGCCGTCGGGCGTCGTCGGCATGACCTCCTCCGGGCGCAGCTCGCCGGCCGGCGGGAGGAAGCCGGCCGACAGGGCGCCGCGGCCGTGGCGGCTGGAGACGACGCCGTAGGGCACCCGGGGCAGGGCGCTCAGCGTCTCGACCTTGAGCACGTCGCCGGGCTCGGCGCCCTCCACCCACACCGGACCGGTGACCACGTGCGGCCCGTCGGTGTCGAAGTTGCGCGGGTGCCGGTCGTACCCGGCCGCGACGGCGACCGCGTCGTCCAGCACGTGCTCCCGGGGGACGCCGTGCCCGGCGAAGAAGGCGGCCGGGTCGCGGCCCTGGTCCTCGAGGATCCCCTCGTGACTGACCGTGTCGACAGTGAGCGTGCCGCCCGAGCGCACCGACGCGACCGGGGCGTCGCCGACGCGGGGCAGGTAGCCCCAGCGGACCTCGTCCGGGAGGGACTGCAGGTAGACCTCGCCGTCGATCGGGCCCCGGCCCGGCTGCAGGATCTCGCGGGGCAGGCGGGTGGTCGTGCGGGGGGCGGCTGACGCCGGCGAGGCGACCGCGACGCCGGCGCCGAGCACCGCCCCGGCGGCGAGCGCGGCCTGGACGAAGGCGCGCCGGCCGATCCCGCGTTCGACGATCTGCGCGGCGGCGGCCGGGTCCGGCCGGCCCTCCTCGGGCGTGGTCAGTGTCATGGGTCTCCCGTCGCTGGTGTGCTGGACGGGTCGAGTGGAACCGAGGGCCGGTTACGAACCGGAGTCACGCGTTCCACGAGGGTTTCCGGGTGCGCGGCGGCTCCGCTGCGTCGTCAGGCCGTGTACACGACGTGGAAGGCCTCGCCCAGCCGGCCCGGGGGCAGGCCCAGCCGGCGGCCGGTCTCCCGCATCCACCCGGTGACGAACTCCTCGAGCCCGGTCATGTGGCTGACCTGCGTGACGTGGCTCTTGAGCGCCGCGAACTTCAGCTCCACCACGTCGGTCACGTCGACGACGTGGTCGGCGCGCGGACTGGCGGTCAGCCAGACCTCGGGCACCGTCCAGGCCTCGAGCCCCTCCTCGGCCAGCAGTTCCGGGAAGGCGAACGGGTTGCGGGCGTCGGGGTAGACCGCCCGCATCGTGGACTCCCCGACGGTCATGTGGTCGGGGTGGCTCGCCCCGATCCGCTCCCAGAACCGCTCGGGGGAGCTGGTGAGCACCCGCTGCGGCCGGACCTGCCGGATGACCCGGCTGATGTCGCGGCGCAGGTCCAGGGTCAGCTCCAGCCGGCCGTCGGGGTAGCCGAGGAACCGGACGTCCTCGCACCCGACGACCTTGGCCGCGGCCTGCTGCTCGGCCCGCCGCAGCGGACCCATCTCCTCGCGCGGCGTCTCGTCGTGGCCGCCCGCGTCCCCGTCGGTGACGATGCAGTAGGTGACCTCGGTGCCCGCCGCCGTCCAGGTGGCGACTGTGCCGGCGCTGCCGAAGTCGACGTCGTCGGGGTGGGCGAGCACGCACAGGGCGCGCTCGACGTGCTCGGCCGGGCTGCGGGGCTGTGGGGAGGTCACCCGCGGGAGCCTAGAAGAAGGCCCCTCCGGTCCCGGCGGCTCGCGGCCGGTTCCTGCACGAGGGCTGTCAGGGCAGGACCAGCCCGCGCAGCTTGTCCGGGTTGCGGACGACGAGCACCTGCTGGACCAGCCCGTCGACCAGCACCAGGGACATCGTCACGTAGGGCTCGTCCCCGACCCACGCGACGACGGCCGGCTGGCCGTTGACGTCGACGACCTCGGCCCGCAGGCCCTCGATCGCCTGGCCCTGCGTCGTGGTCGCGAGGAGGAAGCGGAGCACCTTCTCCGCGCCCGCGATCGGCCGCAGCGCCGCCTTCGCCTTGCCCCCGCCGTCGGTCACCAGCACCACGTCCGGCGCGAGCGCGGCGAGGAGCGCGTCGACGTCCCCACCGGCGCAGGCGGCGAGGAAGCGCTCGGTCACCTCCCGCTGCGCGGACCGGTCGGCGTCGAAGCGGGGCTGGCGGGCCTGCACGTGCTCGCGCGCGCGGTGCGCGGTCTGCCGGACGGCGGCCTCGCTGCGGCCCAGGACCGCGGCCACCTCCGCGGCCGGCAGCCCGAACACCTCCCGCAGCACGAAGACGGCCCGCTCGGCCGGGGACAGCGTCTCGAGGACGACCAGGAGCGCCAGCGAGACCTGCTCGCCGAGCACCGCCGCCTCGTCGGGGTCGCGTGGAGGAGCGGCGCCCGCGACCGGGGCGGACCCGGTGAGCAGCGGCTCGGGCAGCCACGGGCCGACGTAGCTCTCCCGGCGGCTGCGCGCGGAGTCCAGCCGGTCGAGGGCCAGCCGGGAGGTGATCCGCACCAGGTAGGCCCGCGGGTCGGCGACGTCGCCCCGGTCGGTCGCCGACCACCGCAGCCAGGTGTCCTGGACGACGTCCTCGGCGTCGGCCACGCTGCCGAGCATCTGGTAGGCGACGGTGAACAGCAGCCGCCGGTGCCGGTCGAAGGGCGCCAGCGCGTCGGTGCCGGTCATGCCCGGGCGGGGAGCTCGCAGCGGTCCCGGAAGCCCTGGCTGGTGAGGCCGAGCGCGCTGTTGAACCGCGACCGGGTGTTCTCCACGGCGACCATCATCGTCAGCTCCACCAGGGCGGCGTCGTCCAGCCGGCGCCGCAGACCGGCCACCATCTCGTCGGTGACGGCGAGCGGTGTGGTGCTCATGGCCTCGGCGTAGGCCATCACGTCCCGCTCCAGGTCGGTGAAGACGTCGCTGTCCCGCCACGTCGGGACCGCCCGCAGCTTGACGGGGTCCACGCCCTCCCGGGTGCTGATCCAGTAGCCGAAGTCCACGCACCAGGAGCAGCCGATGTGGACGGCGGAGGCCATGACGGCCAGCGCCTTCAGGGTCGGGTCGAGCTCGTTCCAGCGCGCGAGGGAGGTCTCGAACCGGCTGTCGGTGACCAGCACCCGCCGGTTGTGCGCCATGGCGGAGAACGGTTCGGGCACCACGCCGAAGGTGCGGCGGGCGTACCACTCGGCGAGCCGGTTCAGGCGGGTGCGGGGCGGGTCGAGCGAGATGCGGGCCATGGCGGTCGTCCTCTCCATCGGGTGTGCACAGGGAGACGGGACGGCGCCGCGGAACGTGACACGCCGCCGCGGGGTTCCGCGGGTCCGCGGCCGGGAGGACCCTGGCCGTCCACGGTGCTGGGGGACGGCGGGCTGCACGACGGGTCCGCCGGGGAGGAGTGGACGTGGACCCGGACTTCACCGCGACCCTGGAGCGGACGGCGAAGGCGCTGCAGGCGATGGGTTCCGGCGACCCCGGGCCGTACGCGGCCCTGTGGGCCCGGTCGGACGACGTCACGCTCTTCGGTGCCTGGGGGCCCATCGAGAAGGGCCACGAGGCGGTGACCACCACCTTCCAGTGGGTGGGCAGCCGGTTCAGCGACGGGGGCCTCACGCCCACCTACGACGTCGTCGAGGTGCGGGGCGACCTGGCGTACACGGTCGGCATGGAGAAGGGCGTGGTCCGCGTCGACGGTGGTGAGCCGCGGCCCATGACCATCCGCGCCACCCACGTGTACCGGCGGCTCGACGGCCAGTGGTGGCTGGTGCACCGGCACGCCGACTTCCCGCCCCCCGACCAGCGCCGCAGCTAGTGCCGCGGCTGCCAACCTTTGCCCGGTGCAGGACCGGTTCTCGGCTGGGGCGGTGCCGG